>DATHTG010000057.1:0-8855 GCA_035463515.1 Candidatus Limnocylindrales bacterium | reverse complement strand
GACTGCGCCTGCGCCATCTTCGCCCGCGCCACGAGCTCGTCGCGCTTCTGGACGAGCTCCTCACGCTTCACGCGGAGCTTGTTGAGGCCGTCCTTCAGCTTGTCGGCCAGCTCGGTCTGCGCAGCGACCTGGGTCTCGAGCGTCCGCGTCTGCTCCTCGAACGCGACCTGGCGGCGGAGCGCGACCTTGGCGAGGTCATCGAAGCGATCTGCCTCGGCGCTATTCCCGGCGGACCGCAGCTCATCCGCGCGTCGCGACGCGGCCTTGGCCTTGTCGAGCCACTCGGCCGACGCGGAACGAGCCTCGCGCGCGTCGTCTTCGATCAGTCGGAGATTACCGATGGTCTGGGCGACGGCCTCCTCTGCCTCGGCGATGTTGTTCGTGAAGTCGCGGACCAGCTGGTCGAGCATGCGCTCCGGGTCCTCGGCGCTGTCGAGGATGGCGTTGATGTTGGCGCGGACCAGCTGGCTGACGCGACCGAGGATCGAGCTCTGTGCCATCGGTTCCTCCGGGAAGGTCTCGGTTGGATGGAGGGATAACGGTACTACCAGCGCCCGCCGCGACCGCGACCGCCGCCACCGCCACCGCCGCCGAACCCGCCGGTCCCGAAGCCGCCGCCCCGACCCCAGCCGCCGCCGAGCCCGCCGCCACCGCCGCCCGAACCCGGGAACCCGCCACCCCACGGCGATCCGCCCCAGCCGCCGCCACCACCCGATCGGACGACGCCGCCGATGACGCCACCCAGGATCTGGCCGAGGATCGCAGCTGTCGCGTCGCCATCGCTTGTACCGCTTCGCTGGCCCCAGCCGGGCCCGCCACCGTCCCAGTCGGAGAAATCCGACGCGGCTAGCTGGTAGGCCTCGACGGCCAGCTGCTGCGCCCGCCGGGCGGCGTCGAGTGCGCTTTGGGGGTCGGTCGCAGCGAGGACAGCGGCGGAATCGAGGTGACGGCGTGCCTCCGCAAGTCGCGTTCGGGCGGCTTCTCCGACACCGCGGCGCCGCTGGGCGATGAAGGTCGCCGTCCGCTCTACCTCCGCGGCAGCGGTCTGCAGGGAGGATGCCGCGGCAGCTTCCAGGCGATCCTGCGCCGCGGCGAGGTCGCGCGCAGCCAGCAGCGTCGCATCCGCGACCCGGTGCGCCTCCGTCGCGAGCCGCAGCGCCTCGACCGGATCGGCTGGCTGTTCGCGAGCGGCCTCATGCGCTCGGTCGATCGCCCGTTCGGCCTCGCGGACGCGTGCCGTGACGCCTGGGTCGAGCTGGCCGGCCTCCGCGAGTGCGGTCTTGGTGTCCCGAAGATCACGGTCCGCCTCGGCGAGCTCCTGCGGCAGCCGCGCCTCGGCATCGCTGATGCTCGCCCGGAGCGCCTCGATGGCATCGAGCAGCTCGGACGACCCGGTGACGCCTTCGAGCGCCTCGGCGGTCGCGACGGCGACGTCCGCTCGATCATTGCGTGACATCGCCGCACTCCCGACCGTGACGGCGTGCCGTGCACCTGCAAGGCCCTTCTCCGCCTCCTCGATATGCCCGGCGACCGGCTGCCAGGCTGACGCGGCGTAGCCCTTGAGGCCGTCGAGCGTCGAGCGCGCAGCCGGGAGCCGATCCTCGACCGCTTCGATCCGGCCGGGGAGCTCCACGAGCGTCGCTGGCGCGTCGCGCTCCAGGTCGCGCAACTGGCGGATCCGCCCCGTCTCGGCATCCAGCGTCGACTGCGCGCGTGTCGTTCGCTCGACGATCTCCCGAAGCATCGCGTCGCGGGTCGCGTCGTCCTCCGGCTCGCTGTCATCGAGTCGCTGTCGGAGGGTGAACGACGCGGCCAGCTCGTCGGCCGCTCCAGAGACAGCGTGCTTGAGCTCGACCACGGCGTCGGGCCCGTACTGCGCCTCCGCGAAATCGACCTCCTGGCGAGCATCGCGGATCCGCTCATCGGTCGCGATGAGCAGCGCATTCGCACGTCGTCGGAGCTCCGGCCCTGACAGCTCGGCGGGGCGAAGTGCGGGGACGCCGGCGGCACTCGGGGCCGGCCGGCGTGACCGCCACCACTGGTAGGCCAGGAAGCCGCCGCCTGCAAGGAGGAACAGGACGGCGAGGATGGTCCCGAGGCCGATCCCTCCGCCACCCGTCGAGCCGCCCGGTGCCGGCGCCGGCGTGACGATCGGGCCGGGCACGATCGGTCCGTCGGTCGGCGCAGGGGAGTCGGCGGCCTCGCCGAGTCCTTCGACGGCCGCGATCGCGGCGCCTGCCGGATCCCCGTCGCGCAGCCGCGGTTCGAGATCGCCGCTCAGGATCGCGTCGAGCTCGTCGTCGGTGATCTCATCGAGGCTGTCGGCGACCCAGATGTAATCGGTGCGGTCGTCCATCGCGACGACCAGCAGCGCGTCGTCGACGCCCAGCGAGTTCGTCGCCGCGGTCTCCGTGGCGTAGTCCGCCATCTGGCGATCACCGGTGGTCCGGACATAGACGACGAAGACCTGGACGCGATGCTCGTCGAGCGTCCGGTCGATCGCGGTCTCGATCTCCGCGACGCGGCCGGCCAGGACGCCGGCAGAGTCGGTGACCGGCCCATCGAGTCGCAGGATGTCCTCGGCACCGACGGTCGCAGGGAGGCCGACGAGGAAGACGATGGCGATGGCGACCGCCGACAGGCGGCTGATCCGAGTCGTTCGGCGGGTCACCCGGCCATCCTAGTCGAGGCTGGTCCGGCACCGGGTCGTCGGCAGGGCGCGAGATCAGAGAGCGCGGAGCGACCTCGGTGGCCAGTCCCAGTCGATATCGACCGACGCCCCGGACAGCGCCCGGCGCCGACCCGATTCGGTCGCGCCGAGGACGAGGATCCGGTCGGTCTTGGTCGCCCGACCCGCCTCGTCGCCCCAGAGCTTGGTCATCTTTCGCACGGCGGCGACGTCGTCGAGCGCCACGCCGGCCAGCGAGTAGCCCTCCGGTGCCGCCGACTGCTCCCAGACACGCTCCGCCAAACCGACGCCGCCCTTGATGCGCCGTCCGCGATCCGTCTCGACGTCCCCGATGACGAGCACCAGGACGGCGTCGTCGGTCAGGACGGGCCGCAGCCCGGCCAGGACATCGCGCATGAATGCCAGGTACGGCTCACGGTGATGGGCGTCATCGAGCGTCGCGTCGATCTGACGTGCGTCGAAGCCGAGGAACCATGTCCGAAGCCAGTTGTAGTAGCCGTACTTCACGACTCGCAGATAGGGCGGCGATGTCACGACGAGCCGTGCCCGGTCGGGTCGTCCATACGCGCGGAGCGCGGCCCTGGCGCGCGGCGCGACGTCGCGGGCATCGCCGAGCAGCGCCACGCCCTCCGTCGACGGGCCGGGCTGCCGGAACAGTCGATCGACCTTCGACGAAAGACCGTCGAAGACGTCGCGGCGCGGCGACGCGAACGAGGTTCGAGCGGCGAAGTCGCGGACGTACCGGGGCGCCATGCTGAACGTGTTCGGCATCAGCTCGGAGAGGTAGCTCGCACTCTTCCCGTGGAGGATCCCGGTGATGGCAGCAGCCAGGAACCGGTCCGTGCGGTCGTCGAGGCGGAGCTCCGAGCGGACGAACAGGAGCTGACCGAGGGTGTCCGGGTGGAAGGCCAGGGCGACCTCGACCGGCACGGTCTCGGTTGCGCCCGACGGCCCGCTCCGTGATCCGGCCGCCGGGACGCGCGTCACGGTCGGATCCGCCGCGACGCGCTTGGCCAGCTCGCTCCACGCAGTCGCGTCACCGATCCAGCCCAAGCGCAGCTGGGTCAGCCGGGTCATCGCCGCGGGGCGCGTCGCCGGTTCCACCTTCGACGCGGTCAGGAGGTGCGCGAACGGGTTGAGGTCGTTGCCCACACCGATGCGCCCTTCTGCGCACGCCTGCAACGGCGTCGTGCCGCGACCCGAGAACGGGTCGAGCACGACGTCGCCGGGTCGCGAATAGCGCGCGATGAAGGCGTGGGCGAGCGCCGCCGGGAAGCTGGCAAGGTACGAGCACATCGGGTGGAACGAATGGCCCCACAGGCGCTGCTGGGCCTTCCATTCCGGCTCGATCGCGAGAGCCGGTAGGGTGACCGGCAGATCCAGGGCCAGCTGTTGCGCGGCGGTGGGCGTTCGCGCGCGAGTCGGTCCGGCCGTCATGGGCGGATCGGGTCCTTATGTCGTTCGCACCGATCCCGGCCGGTGCGGTAGGCCGCGGAGTCTAGCACCGGGGCAGGCAGGCTCCGTCCTCCCCCGATGGTCCCAAAGCGGGCGCCGAGCGGGCAGCGCCGGGTGGCCACACCGCGTGGGGTGGCGTACCCTAGCCGAAGGTCCGAGGATCAACGCGGAACCGAGCGATGGTCCCGGGGGCCAGGGAGACGGTCTTCGCCGACTCCGTGGCGTCCGGTCGGCGCTCGGCCCCGTACCCGCCGTCCGGCCATCGCCGGCGAAGGGGCCACCTCGGACCTTTTCTCGTGCCCTGTGCGCCCCTGGCGACCCCCGTCGCCCCCTGGCCTCGACCCCCGTCGTCCCCCTTGGAAGGACCCGGCGCAGCGGGCCTTCGGAATCAGCAGACCCGGATCGCCAGGGGGAAGAGCGAGCCGGGTCTGTCCAAGAGGCTATGAAACTGAACGTCCGTACGGGAATACGGCGGAATACCTATTCGTGGACGGAGCCTGCGGGCACCGTTGCAGGTAGCTAATCCTTCCGCCCTATGGCTGGTGGCAGGCCTCCGACCCCGTATCGGTGAACGACTTGCCGGCTTCGGGCAGGAATTCCCACGCATAGCGGTCTACGTGGAGCGTCAACTTGAGGACGCCGTGCATCTGATCAGTCCCGGCCTCCGTGTTGGGATGGATCTCGCCCTCCGAGAAGAGGTAATTACGTGCACCCCCCGTCCCGACCACGAACTGCCGGATGCCCTTGGGGCTCTTCTTCCCCGTGGGCGTCATCGGTGCGAGCCGCTCGTACGCGTGGTTATCGCCGCTTAGCACGAGGTCGACACCGCCGGTGTGCAGGACGTCCCACAGCGGCTCGATCTCGTCCTCGTTGCCCTTGCGGCCGGAACTGAACCGAGGGTTGTGGAGGACGGCGAGCGAGCATCGAGCGGGATGGGCTTCGACCTCGCCCTTCAACCACGCCACCTGGGCTGATGCGGCGTCGCAGCCGCCGATATGTTGGCAGATGGAGTTGAGGACGATGATCCGCCATTCGCCCAGGTCGTAGGCGTACCACCCCTGGGCGGGGTCGGTGCCGGTCGGCGCGAAGGGCTCCAGCGCGTCCTTGAAGTAGTCGAAGTAGCCGGCGGCACCTTCGGTCATGTAGTCATGGCCACCCAGTGCCGGGTGGATCCGATCCTTTGCGACGCCCCACGAGTCGTCGAAGCAGCCGAACTGCTTCGGTGTCCCGCTGTTGTATGCGTTGTCGCCGAGGGTCTGCACGGTGGCGTCCGGGTACTGCGCGAGGATGGCGGCGGTCGCCTCGTCGCCTTCCTGGCTGCACTGGGCGATGTCGCCCGCAGCGAGGAGGACGGGGTCCGGGGCCGGGGTCGGGCTGGGAGTGGGGCTCGGGGTCGGCGCTTCGGACGAAGGCGCGATCGTCGCTGAACTCGGAGGTGGTGAGGCGACCGCGCCCGAGCCCGTCGCCGCGGGGCCGCACCCAGCGAGCGCGAGCACGAGGACCACGGCATGTCCGAGACCGATATCCCGCTTCGTACGTTGCACGTGGTCCCCCTGACGCCGACTTCTCGCACACGTCCTCAGCGTGCGATGGATGGTAAGACACCGACGGTACGACGCTCGATCTGGTGCCTTCGTATCAGGAGCCCGCCCGGACGATGCTCGTGAGCACGAGGAGGACGGCCCCGCTGCGAGCGTGGCAGAGCGGTCGAGCGTTGGACGATCCCCCGTGGCGGCCACGGCCCGGATCTCGCCCCGGGTTCGCCGATCTCGTCATCTACTTCCTGTTCGCCCACCCGAAGCCGTGAGTGTCGACATCGGCGGTCCTAGTCGTCGTCCATCGAGCGTCGCTCGCCGACGGGGAGCGTCGCTTCAGGGAATGCCAGGGTCCCCGCGGCGACCCACCACTCGAAGACGTCGTACGTCAGTCGCCCTGCCTGGACCGAAGGATCCGCATCGCTGAGCCGTCGAGCCTCATCAAGGCCGCAGGCGAACACCGACATGCCGCGGAGCGTGATGTCGGACTGTCGGTCGAACGGTCCGTTGACGATGATCACGCCCTGGCGACGAAGTTCCGCGCGGTAGGCGAGGTGGCGCGCCTGGAGCGCGTCGAGCTCGTCGTCCGACATCACCGGAGCGTTCGGTGGCCGCCGGAGGATGACCATCGTGTAGACGTCGAAGGCATCGGGGACGTTCGGGTCGAGCGGCATGGCCCAGACAGTACCAACACCGATCGGCTATGGACGACCGGTGTCCGACGAGGTGAGATCGACCTGTAGGATCGATCGCGCAAGGTCCGCGGCGATCCGACACGACACGGGGTACGGATGCATCGACTCCTCGCGCTGCTCGTGATCGCCGCATCGGTCGCGGCGTGCGGTGGCGCGCCGGGAGGAGGCCCTGCGGCATCCGGCGCCCTGTCCGCGGCGGCCCCCGCCGTCCCGACAGGCTCGTTCTTGACGATGGCCAAGGCCGCAGCGGCGTACTCGGCGATCGCCGCGCCGTACAACGACGCGATCGATCGCGCAGAGGAGCGGTACGGCGTCCGAACGACGCTCGAAGACCATCAGCGCTACTGGGCGCTGATCGCCAAGGCCGACGCGGCGTTCATCGCCGGGCTCAAGAAGATCGCCTTCCCACCCGAGATCCAGCCGGACGTCGACGTCCTCATCAGGGCGGAGGAAGCGTTCCATCAGAACGCGCTGGCGACGTCGCACTCCAGGAACGCGGGGGAAGTATTGTCGTTGTCGGCCGTCGCGAATGCCGCCGCGGAAGCGGCGACGAAGAAGGCGGCGATCGTCAGGGCGGCCCTCGGGCTCGGTCCGAGCGTCTAGCGATCGACGAGACCGCGGGGCGGCGACTTACAGGATTCTGTATCGACTCAGCTTGGATCCGGCGGCACCGGGACATCGCCCCGCGCCCGATGCTCGCACGACCACCCAGAGCTCAGGGCCGACATGGATACGACACGACCACCTGTGACCGGTGTCCCCGCGCTCCCGGAGGGCGACCGGGACGGTCGACAGCGCCTGCGGATCGCGCTGATCGCGCCACCGGTCGTGCCGCTCCCACCGACGACATATGCCGGGACGGAGCGGATCGTGGCGTCCCTCGCTGAGGGCCTCCACGCGCGGGGTCACCGGGTCACGGTCTTCGCATCAGGCGATTCCGAGTTGTCGTGCGAGATCGTGCCGGTCGTTCCGCGCTCGCTCTGGGCCGAGGGGCAGAAGGGCGACATGCACACGTATCTCCAGATGGCGGTCGCCCGAGCTTGGGACGAGGTCCAGCGCTTCGACATCATCCATTCGCATGTCGAGTGGCACGGTTTCTTGTTCGCCCGTCATTCGCCGGTGCCGGTGGTGACGACGATGCACCGCCGCCTCGACATCGACGGCCTCGCCGACTACATCGACCGGATGCCGATGGTCCCGCTCGTCGCCATCAGTGACAGCCAGCGGCGCTGGAACCCGGATGCGAACTGGGTCGCGACCATCCATCACGGTCTCGACTTCGGCGTCACCCCCTCGTCGACTCGTGCCGGCGACTACCTCCTCCTGGTCGGCCGCGTATCGCGCGAGAAGGGCCTTGCGGAGGCGATCGAGGTCGCCAAGGCGACCCGTCGTCGACTGGTGATCGCGGCGAAGATGCGTGAGTCGCACGAGCTGGAGCTCTTCGATTCGATCGTCCAGCCGGCGATCGACGAGGGCGTCGTGGACTGGCGAGGCGAGATCGATACTGTCGAACGCGATCGATTGATGGCGGGCGCCTTCGCGACGCTGATGCTCGGCGGCTGGCCAGAGCCATTCGGGCTCGTCGCGATCGAATCGATGGCGACCGGGACGCCCGTCATCGGGCGGCGGGCCGGCGGCCTGACCGAGATCGTCGACCACGGCAGGACCGGGTTCCTCGTGGACGATATCGAGGAGGCCGTGTTCGCGGTGAAGCGGATCGATGGGTTGGACCGGGAAGGTATCGCGAGGGATACCCGCGAGCGATTCGGCGCCAAGCGCATGATCGACGAGTACGAGGCGGTCTACACGCGGCTCGTCGACGGATCCGCCGGCAAGGCCAGGTCGTCCGCGCCCATCGCGAACATCGGCGAGAGGCGGGCGAAGGACGGGCTCGTGCCGGTGATCGACGTCGGCCACTAGCACGGCGGCGTGGCCGTCGCCGACCCCTCACCCGTCACGAGATCCGAACGCCGGACGGTTCGAGGCACAGCGAGACGCGCCTCGATCGGCCGATCGTGGCTGGGGCTACTGGGTCAAGCGGTCGGACTCGGACGCGTCGCTGCACGAGCGACGTCTCAGACGATCCGCGCGCCGATCCGCCCGACACCGGACCCTGGACGGCGACGACTTCGACGCGCGTTTCGCGCTGCCCGCGGCCAGGCTCGGGGAGTGGATGACCATCGCGAACTCGTGACCGCGGATCCGATCGCTGTAGCGCAGGGCGGCTATCCGGGGGGCGTCGGGTCAGGTGTCGGATCGGGTGTGGGGTCCGGAGTCGGGTCGGGTGTCGGATCCGGCGTGGGCTCAGGAGTCGGATCGGGTGTCGGATCCGGCGTGGGGTCCGGAGTCGGTTCCGGCGTGGGGTCCGGAGTCGGATCCGGCGTGGGGTCCGGAGTCGGATCGGGTGTCGGATCAGGCGTGGGGTCCGGAGTCGGTTCCGGCGTGGGGTCCGGAGTCGGATCCGGCGTGGGGTCCGGAGTC
>DATHTG010000056.1:0-2316 GCA_035463515.1 Candidatus Limnocylindrales bacterium | reverse complement strand
GAGCGTCCCCTCCGCGCGTTCTTCGGCCGGGGACGGCTGCCGGCACGATACGATGCGCCACTCACCCGAGGCCGCTCACGACATGCTCGCCCCTGGTACGCGCGTCGAAGACATTGTCAGCCGCTGGAGTGCTCACCGCGTCTTCGTCGCCCTCGCCGTCGTGCTGAGCGCATGCGGCAGCCAGACAGCGCGCACGACCGAATCGGCGCTGCCGGATCCCTCGCCGTCATCGACGCCAACTTCGGCAGCGCCCGGATCGTCGAACTCGACGGCGTACCAGCTCGACGAGGTGGCGGGCCTGGACGTCGCGCTCGGACGAGGGGCCGATTGGCCGGTGGAGCTCGACGGCTCCCTCTGGGTCCTCGTCCCCGACGCCGACGAGGGACCCGCCATCTTCCGAGTGGACCCTGAAACCGGCGCTGAGCAGGCACGAATCGCGCTCGAGGGCCAGCTGTGTCAGCAGCTGACCGCCGGGCACGGTTCCATCTGGGCCTGCGGCGACGGAGAGATGCTCCGGATCGATCCGGCCACGAACACCGTCGCCGAGCAGATTCCGCTCACGACTCCTCAGGTGGTCGGGCGGCCGGCCGTCACGGACAGCGCGGTATGGACCCTGTCCGGAAATGTCACGGCGACCGCGGTGACCGGAATCGACGTTGCGACGAACGCCGTGATCGCCACGTACGAGCTGGGACATGCCGGACAGAGGATGGCGGCCAGCCACGACGCGCTGTGGGTCACGACCGGCGATGAGGGCACGCTCCTGCGCGTCGATCCGATGACGGGCGAGGTTACGGAGGCTCTCAGCGACCTCCCGAGCCCGACGGTCGTCGCCGCCGGTGCGGGAGCACTGTGGGTCCTCTTGTTCGGCACGCCTGACGCCGTCGCCGACGACAAGGGCGCGCTCCTGCGCTACGACCCTGAATCGGGCGAGGTAGACCGTTTCGATATCGGTGGCAGCCCGGGTCTGGTCGGCGACATCGTCGCGGCGGACACCGGCGTGTGGGTCCGCGGTTCGGATCCCCTCGTGGTGATGGTGGATCCGACGAGCGGCGAGGTTCTGTGGTCGGTGGAGCGGCCCGGACTCGGCGACGGATCGCTCGGCATCGGCGAGGGTGCAATCTGGGTCACCGACGTCGACCGGGGTCGGGTGTGGAGGATCGATCCACCGAACTAAGGGGCCGAAGCGTGAGGGCTACGGGACCCCTCGCCGGGGCGCACCTAGGCCCTGGGCTGTTCTTCGCCATTGACCCTCGACGCCGAGCGTGGGACGGCCCGCGGCTGGCCTTGCGGCGTTGAACATCAGAGCCGATCCCAGTGGCCCGCTTCCTGCGTACGAGCCCGCACAACCCGTACGCACCGAGGGGGATCACGGGTGGCTAACACCGCCAAGAAGACCGAGCTTGCCGCCGTGGCGAAGCTTCTGAAGGAACTCGACATCTGCATGCTGGTAACGCGGGCCGAGGGCGGCGCGCTGCACGGGCGGCCGATGTCGAACAATGGCGAGGTCGAATACGACGGCGACAGCTGGTTCTTCGCGCAGGAGGGAAGCCGGAAGGTGGTCGAGATCGACGCCGACCCTCGCGTGCAGATGGGGTTCATCGACACGCCGAAGGGGACGTGGATCAACGTCGAGGGCGAGGCGGTCGTGGTGCGAGACGACCCCGAGCGAAAGCGTCAGCTCTGGCAGGACGACCTGGAGCGCTGGTTCACGAATGGCCCCGAGGATCCCGACGTCGTGCTCATCAAGGTATCGGCCCGCCACTTGGACGCGTGGGCAGCCGAGGACGAATACTCGATCGACGTCCGCTGATACGGTGCCGCCGTGCGCGTGTCCTAGACGCCGCCGGAGATGGCGCTCTGCCAGAGCAGGAGCTCGCGCCCGTCGCGGTCGGACACGAACGCCCACGATGCGATACCCGGAGCCGTCCGCGTCTCGGACGCGATCGAGCCGCCACGGCGGCGGACCAGATCGAGCGCTGCCTCGAGGTCCGGGACCGTCCGGGTCGCAGGGATCTCGGCCGCCGCTCCGAACAGCCGGTCGAGCCGTCGTCGCCTCGGCATCGGGTGCCTCCTCTGCTTCATTTCGGCTGTGCTGCCGGCACACAGGAGACTACGGGCGACAGAGATCTTCATCGGTCAAGCAGCCGCCACCGCGCAGGACAACCGCATGACGCCTGGAGCCCGCGGCACTCGGGCCCGTTCAGGCCTCGGCCCCGACGAGGGGTGACACCGCCAGCGTCCGCGCTGCCGGAAGCTCGCCGCGCACCGCGTCGACGAAGACGTCGAGGTCAGGCACCACGTCGCGGTCGGCGA
>DATHTG010000055.1:0-3139 GCA_035463515.1 Candidatus Limnocylindrales bacterium | reverse complement strand
GAGGGGGCGTTTCGTCCCCGTTCAGTTTCGCGACCCTCGCGGTGGCTGCCGTGGCGATCGTCGCGGCCACGGTCCTGATCCGGCCGGCGCTCTTCCAGGGCCCGGCGGGATCCCCGGAGCCGGATCTGCTGGCCCGACTGCGCGAGCAGGGCTCCGTCCGCTTCGCGGTCACGGGTGGGCACCCGCAGACCACCGCCGCGGGTGGCGCCGTGATCGGTTTCGATGTCGATGTCGCACGTGCCCTGGCCGAGGAGCTTGGCCTGCGCGGCGACATCCGGGTCGTGTCGACTGCGGACATCCTGGCCGGACGAAGCGAGGCGTGGGACATCGCGCTGCCGTCGAGCGGGCTGCCGTCCGCGGCGGGCTTCAGTCCCGGACCGGCCTACTACGAATGGCCGTCCTGGCTGGTCGTGCTCGAGGGCTCGGCGGTCCAGGCGCCCGCGGACCTCGAAGGCCAGGTCGTCTGCGGAGTCACGGGGACTGCGTCACTCGCCTGGCTCGAGGGGGACCTTGCCGCGAATGGCGCGACCATCGAGCCGCCGAGCGGTGCCACAGCCCTCGAACGCGCAAGCGATGAGTCGTGCATCGAAGCGCTCCGCGCCGGCGACGCCGTGGCGGCCGTCACGGCGGAGCTGCTCGACGACGAGCTGGCCGGCCTGGGCATTCGAGGCGTGCTCGACCAGCCGGTTGTTGTCGACCGTCGCGGCGTGCTCGTTCGGGGCACCCCCTCGGACGTCGCGTCGCTGGTCGAAGCCCTCGACGTCGCGATGGACGAGCTGCGCGCGTCCGGACGCCTTGCCGCGGCGTCACGCTCGGCGTTCGGCGGTCGCGATCTCACCGAAGGGATCCGATGATCGGGGTGCTGCAGCGAGTGGCGCCCGCGGTCCTGGTGACAGTCGTGGTTGCCTGCGAGGCTACCGGCCCGGCACCGTCCTCGACGTCCTCGGCGGCATCCACGGCGGTCGGCGTGGCCCCGGGCCAGCTCGCGGATGTCCTCACCTACACGGGCATGGCCACGCGGACCGGTGAGATGCCCGGGCCGGAGCTCGCCAATCCACCCGAAACACTCTGGCAGGTGGACCTGTCCCATGGCAGCTCGATTCCGCCGCTCGTGTTCGACGGCAACGTCATCGTCGCAGGTCGCGACGGCACGATCCGCGCGCTCGAGGGTGCGACGGGGGGCGAGGCGTGGAAGCTCGAGCTCGGAAGCGGGATCGTGATGACGCCGACGATCGCCGACGACACGCTGTACGCGCTCACGCTCGACGGCACGCTTCATGCGGTGGCGCTCGTCGACCGGTCGACGACGTGGACAGCCGACGGATTGCTTCCTCAGTCGGTCGTCACCGTTACCGATGGGCTCGTGATCGCAGGCGCGCCCGGGGAGACGGTCGCGCTGTCCGCCGACGACGGCATTGAGCGCTGGCGCGCTGCAACCAGTGGTTCAGACCGGGCCGCGGTCGGGCGAGGCGCGGCGTATGCGGGCGGCGATGGATCCGGCCTGCTGACGAGTCTGGCCCTTGCGGACGGAGCCGAACGCTGGCAGGCCGATCTCGGTGCGGCGCGTGTCCTGACGCCGTCGATCGTCGACGACGGGATCGTCGTCGCGGGTCGCGACCTTGCGGGCGGCCACAGCGCGGTGTTCTCGCTCGCGGAAGACGGCACGGAACGTTGGCGGTGGCAGGCGCCGGACCGCGACCTGATCGCAGCGACCGCCGTGGCCGGCGATCGTGTGTTCGTCGCCCTGGGAAGCCACACTGGGGGCGTCCACGCCCTGGCACTCGAGACGGGCGAGCCGCTGTGGGGGGTGGGCGTCCCTGGTGAGTTGCAGATGATCCCGGTCGTCGCTGGCGACACCGTCTACGTCGGCGGTGCTCGGGCGGGCCTGACCGCGCTCGACGCGACGACCGGGGCAGTTCGCTGGACAGTGCCGCTCGAAGGCACGACCGACGGCGGCATCGTCGTGACCGGCGGGCTGGTCATCGTCGCATCGGAGGAGATGGGTGGGGCCGGCCGCGTCATCGCGCTGGCGGATCCGGCGGATCCCCGGTTGGCGGGGGGGCCGTCTGCTCCGCCAACGCCGGCAGCCACGACGACCGTCCCGGAGGCGCTCCCGCTCGACGTCGAGAGCATCGACCTCGTCCCAGGAACGTCGCTGCTGCTTGGCACCGCGGTCGCCCCTGACGGGACGATGTACGCGGCCGACATGCTCAATCATCGGATCGTCGTCCGCGATCCCGACGGCGAGGTCGAGTTCTGGGGAGAGCAGGGGAGCGGTCCCGGCGAGTTCGACTTCTCCGAGGTCACCGAGAACGCCTCGACGACGAGCGTCGCCGTGTCACCGGACGGCGAACTGATCGTCGTCGGGGACGGCGGCAATCACCGGGTCCAGGTCTTCGACGGCGAACGGCGGCACCTGCTCTCGATCGGCCGGCTCGGCCGCGGCGATCGCCAGTTCGTCAACCCGTGCTGCGTCACGGTCGATGCCGACCACAGGATCTGGGTGATCGACACGGCCCAGGCCGAGGTGCAGGTGTTCGAGAAGGACGGATCGCACATCCGGACGTTCGGCACGCTCGGCGCCGGCCCGGGCCAGCTCAACCGGCCGTCGCTGCCGGTCGTCGACTCGGATCGCGGGGAGCTCTACGTCCCGGACTTCGCCAACCGGCGGATTTCGGTCTTCTCGACCGACGGCACGTGGCTGCGCCACTACGACCGTGCCCTGAACGACAAGCTGGTGCTCGACGAGGTCAACTGGCTCGCACTCGACCAGGCGCGGCGGATGTTCGTCGTCGACACGACGAACCAGCTGTTCGTGATCGACCAGTCCGGCGAGCTCCTGGCGACGTACGCGGGCACCGCCCCGGACGCGGGCGACATCGAGTTCGGCCCGTTCGTCGTCGACGAGAACGGCCGCATGTACGTTGCGGACATCAGCGGAGCATCGGATGGCCGGCTGATCATCGGCCAGCTGGACGCCCCCATCTGGCCGCCGGCCGGAAGTTGAGGACCGGGCGACCGCTGCGTGCCGATTCCGATGAATTCCACTCGCCAAGTCGGTCTCCAGTCGTAGAGACTCTGGGCGAGCTGCAGTCGGAGGTCGGGCGATGTCGAAGACGGTCGTGCTTCTCGGGACCCG
>DATHTG010000054.1:0-1863 GCA_035463515.1 Candidatus Limnocylindrales bacterium | reverse complement strand
TGGACGCTGGCCGCGATGCTCCAGGTGATCATCGCCGTGGCCACCGGCATCGCGGTCCTGGTGGCGGAGTGGCACCCGCTGTACCTCATCGGCTTCGCGCTCGCGGCGATCGTGATGATGGTGCTCTCAAACACGTTCGTGCGACGGACGCTCGGCCAGGAGTAGCTGACAGCTTTCGGCATGAATCGGTCCTAGGATGGACCGATGATCGACGTCAGCCCCCACGATCCCGGGCCGGAGCTGGCCGGAGAGCGAGGCGAGGAGCATGCCGAGGCACCGCGAACGCCCCTCAAGGTCGGCGGTGCGACCGTTCGGATCGGTACGGCGTCGTGGACCGACCCGACCATGACCGCCCCGGGCGTCTTCTACCCGCCGGATGCGACCACGGCCGAGGACCGGCTCGTCTACTACGCGAACCAGTTCCCGATCGTCGAGGTCGACGCCACCTACTATGCGCTGCCCGCTCGCCGGCAGGGTGAGCTGTGGCTCGAGCGAACGCCGCCGGAGTTCACCTTCGACATCAAGGCGCACGCGCTCATGACCGGACCGCCGTCGGAGCCGAAGCGCCTGCCGAAGGACCTGCGTGAGGCGCTCCCAGCCGACCTCCTCGACCAGAAGCGCGTCTACGCGCGCGACCTGCCCAAGGAGATCGAGGACGAGGTCTGGGCAAGGTTCCTCGACGGAATCGAGCCGCTGCGTAGCTCCGGCAAGCTAGGCGCCGTCTTCCTCCAGTACCCGCGCTGGTTCTTCCCGTCCAACGAGTCGCGCGACGAGATCGTCAGGGCCGCCGAACGCCTGGGCGACACGCCGTTCGCGGTCGAGCTACGACACGCGTCGTGGCTGAACGAGAAGAACCGCGAGCGCACGATCGGCTTCTTCGAGAAGTACGAGATCCCGTTCGTCATGGTCGACGCCCCGCCCGGGACGCGCTCGTCGGTCCCTCCAATGACGGTCGTGACGTCGCCTCGCATGGCCGTCGTGCGCTTCCACGGCCGGCGGACCGAAACGTGGGAGAAGTCCGGCATCCCGGTCGTGGAGCGCTTCCGCTACCTCTATGACGAGGGTGAGCTTGGCGAGTGGGTCCCCAGGATCCGGGAGGCCGCCGAGCAGGTCCCCGAGATCCACGTCCTCATGAACAACTGCTACGCGAATTACGGCACGACCAACGCACGCGAGATCGCCGACCTGCTTGCCTCCGCGGTGCCGCGCCTGGATCGCTGAGCCGTGTAGGCTTCCGCTCGTGGGGAGCCGATCCCGAGCCGCAGCGGCCGCCGCCGCACTCCTTCTCGCCGCCTGCACCCTGCCGCCGCTCACGACGCCGACGCCCCGGCCACAACCCACTCCGTCCCCCACCCTCGCTCCGACGCCGAGCCTGAGCCCGTCCCCGAGCCCCTCGCCGACGCCGGACCTCACGTCGGTCCCGGATTACGGGGCTGGAGACGTGGTCACGACCTTGATCGACGGGCTCCGCGTGCGCCAGCGACCGGGCAGCGACGGCCTCGTCCTCACCGGCCTGCTCCCTCTGGATGCCACGCTGCAGGTCGTGATGGGACCGATCGCCGTCGACGACCTGGGCTGGTACCTCGTCACCGACGCCGATGACGACGAGCCGCAATTCGAGGAGGGCTGGATCGCCGCAGGATTCGAGCCAGAGGCATGGATCGGAGGCGTCGCCGAAGCGCCCGACGAGTCGCCGTTCGTCGCCTCGTTCACCGGGACCGGTGACGCCGAGCATGGCCCAATCAGGGTCGCCGACCGAGACCACGCCATCCGCTGGATCGCGGGCGATCCCGACGAGGATGGCTGTCGGTTCGCTGTCTCGCTGGCTCCGGCCGGTGGCGCGGACCCGATCGCCGCAATCCG
>DATHTG010000053.1:0-5564 GCA_035463515.1 Candidatus Limnocylindrales bacterium | reverse complement strand
CTTCCTGTTCCTCGGCCCCACGGGCGTCGGCAAGACCGAGCTGGCGCGCGCGCTCGCCGAGTTCATGTTCGACGACGAGCACGCGATGATCCGGATCGACATGTCCGAGTACCAGGAGAAGCACACGGTGTCGCGGCTCGTCGGTGCGCCTCCGGGCTACGTCGGCTACGACCAGGGCGGCCAGCTCACCGAGGCGGTGCGCCGCCGGCCGTACTCGGTGGTCCTGCTCGACGAGATGGAGAAGGCGCACCAGCACGTGTGGAGCGTCCTGCTCCAGGTGCTCGACGACGGCCGCCTCACCGACGGCCAGGGCCGCACGGTCGACTTCCGCAACACGGTCGTGATCATGACGTCGAACGTCGGCTCGCAGCACCTCCTGCGGATGACGAAGGCGAACCGCGACGAGGTCGAGCGGCTCGCGATGCGCGAGCTCCAGACCACGTTCCGGCCGGAGTTCCTGAACCGCGTCGACGAGGTGATCGTGTTCCACGCCCTCACTGACGAGGACCTTGCGGCGATCGTGGACCTGCTGCTGGCCGACCTCGACCGGCGACTCGCCGAGCAGGACCTGCAACTCGAGCTCACGGCGGCCGCGCGGGCGCTCATCGTCCGCGAGGGCACCGATCCGGCCTTCGGAGCGCGGCCGCTCAAGCGGACGATCCAGCGGCTGGTCGAAAACCCGCTCGCCCGGGCCATCGTCGCCGGCGAGTTCCGGCCGGGCGACCGCATCACGGCGGACGCCGACCTCGTGTCGGGCACCATCGTGTTCTCGACCGAGGGGGCGACGGTCGTCACCGACGCCAGCCGGCGCGACGCGCGCACGACCCCCGCGGAGGAGCCGGTCGGTGCGGGCAGCGGTGGCCGCCGTGACCGACGCGCACCCCCGCTCGACCTGCCGCCGACCCGTCGCTCGCGCGACGACGGCGAGCTGGTCAACTAGCCGGGACGCCACGGCTCCGATGCGCTTCGACGACGCCGTCGCGCGCCTGGAGCCACTGCCCGATCCACTGCCGCCGCCGCTCGAGGCGCTGATGCCGGTCCGGGCCGACGGGGGGACATGGCGCCTACCGCCGCCCGGCGCGGCGCCCGGCGGCCGGCCGGCCGCGGTCCTCGTGCTGCTCTATCCCGACGACGCCGGGGATGCCAGGGTCGTCCTCATCGAGCGGCCGACACATGATGGCCACCACCATTCCGGCGAGGTGAGCTTCCCCGGCGGGAAGGCCGAGCCGGACGACTCCGACGCGGTCGCGACCGCATTGCGCGAGGCGTCCGAGGAGGTCGGGCTGGAGGCTGGGATCGCCGGCGTCCGGGTCCTCGGTCTGCTCGACCGCCTCTGGATCCCCGTCAGCGATTTCGCCGTGACCCCGGTCGTCGCGGTGGCGCCCCGCCGGCCGGACATGACCGCGGCCCCCGCCGAGGTCGTCCGGATCATCGAGCCACCCGTCGCCGCGTTCCTCCCCGACGCCCCCGTGACGCAGGTCGAGCGGACCATCCGCGACTGGCGTGTCCGCTACGGGCACTACGAGGTGGAGGGCCTCTCCGTGTGGGGAGCGACCGCGCGCATCCTCAGCCAGCTCGGGGCGATCCTGGGGGCCCCGCAGACGGCAGATCGCCCTCCGGCCTGATCCCAGGGAACCGCTGCGCGTCGACCGCCGTCGAAGCGGCGGCCCGACGACGCACTTGTGGCGCCACTCGGGACCTGCGAACCACCACGGTGGATCGCCCAAGTGCCCGGGTGCCTGCTTCCCAGAGGCGCCCGGCGGGAGGTCGCGCGATGCGCACGCCACTCCTGGCCCTGGCCGCCGTCGCCCTCGTGACGAGCGCCTGCTCCGCCGGTTCCGCGGGTCCCTCGACGGGCAACGCACCGCCCGCACCGCCGGCCCATCACCAGCCACCGCCGCAGCCTGCGTACCCCGAGACCCCCGCGTCGACGCCGTCTGACGGCGTCACGTATCAGGACCCCGGTGTCAACCCATACGTCGACCCGTCCGAGGACCAGGTTTCGACCTTCGCACTCGACGTCGACACCGCGTCGTACACGATCGCGCAGCGCTACGTCGACGACGGCTACCGGCCGGATCCGGCGAGCGTACGCGTCGAGGAGTGGGTCAACGCGTTCGACCAGGGCTACGAGGCGCCCTTCGACGACACGTTCTCGATCGTCGCGGACGGCGGCCCCACGCCGTTCACGGAGCCCGGCGAGGTGCTGCTCCGCGTCGGCCTGCAGGCACGCGAGGTCCGAGATCGAGCCCGCGAGGACGCGTCGCTGACCTTCGTCATCGATACGTCCGGGTCCATGGCCCGGGAGGGCCGGCTCGAGCTCGTGAAGGACTCGCTGGCGCGCCTCGTCGAGGCGCTCGATCGCCGCGACACCGTGTCGATCGTCACGTTCGGTGACGTCGGACGCGTCGTCCTCGAGCCGACGCCGGCCAGCGACGGGCGCGAGATCCTCGACGTCATCGGCCGGCTCCAGCCGGGCGGTTCCACCAATCTCGAGGATGGGCTCCGGCTCGGCTACGACCTCGCGCGCTCCGCATTGACCGAGAACGGCATCGACCGCGTCGTCCTCGCCTCTGACGGCGTCGCGAACGTCGGTCTGACCGACCCCGACGGGATCCTCGGGAGCATCCGGCGCGATGCGGCTGCCGGCATCGAGCTCGTGTCGGTCGGCGTCGGCATGGGCAACTACAACGACGTCCTGCTCGAGCAGCTCGCCGACCAGGGCGACGGCTTCTACGCGTATGTCAACACGTCCGACGAGGCGCACCGGTTGTTCACCGAGGACCTGACCGGGACGCTCCAGACCGTCGCGCTCGATGCCCGCGCGCAGGTCGAGTTCGATCGTGAGGCTGTCGCCGCTTACCGACTGGTCGGGTACGAGAACCGGGCGATCGATGACCGCGACTTCACCAACGACAGCGTCGATGCGGGCGCGATCGGCGCCGGCCACAGCGTGACCGCGTTGTACGCCCTGCGCCTCAACGAGGATGTCGGCCGCGGACGGCTGGCCACGGTCCGGCTGCGCTGGACCGACCCGGACACGGGACGACCGGACGAGATCGTGCGCGAGATCCGCGAGAGCGACCTCGCCCGCGATTTCGCGACGACCGATCCCTTCTTCCGGTTCGACGCCGTGGTCGCCTCGACCGCCGAGGTCCTGCGCGGCAGCCCATGGGCCGGTCGGGTGCACCTCACCGACATCGCGGACGTCGCGTACCGGGAGGCCGAGGGCCTGCCACCGACCGACGAGGTCCACCGCTTCCTGGATCTGCTCGATCGCCTCGCCCGTATGGACGAGTAGGTCGCACCTCGAATCCCCCGCGGGCGGGACAGGAGGAGGTCCCGACCCGCCGTCACGACCCGGTCAGGCTGGTTCCCCCGCCTCCGGGTCGTGGCGTGTCCGGCTGCCGTCATCGATGAGGCGACCCTCGCCGCGCGAGACCGGAACGCCGAGCGAGCTGGCGTCCGTCGCACGACCCTCGAGGATGCCGACGATCGCGCTGTCGTCGGCACCGGCGAACTCGACGATGAACGCGCGCATCTCCGAGTGCTCGGTCCACGCGGCATGCGGGATGTCGGCTGGCCACAGGACGGCCTCGCCGGCGGCGACGCGTGTGCGCTCCTCGCCGACCCCGACCCAGCCACCGCCCTCGATCACGATGAACCACGACGTGTTGGGGTTGGCATGCGGCTCGATGGCGGCCTCGCGGGCGAACGCGAGCTCGCTGATCGCGCCTCGACCGTCCGAATGGATCGGCTGACCCGTCACGCCGCTGGTGCCGGGCGGCCCATCGGGTCTCCGATGGCCGACACCGAAGCGACGGACCTCGATCGGCATCGGCCGATCAGCGTCGGCGGCGCCGCTGGCGGCGCGGGCCGCCGCGTCGCCGGATGGTCGCCTCGGGATCGGCGAACTTCTGCTTCGTGAAGTAGCGCTGGCGGGCGAGGCGCTGTTCATGCGCGCGAAGGATCGGCGGGAAGCGGACGAAGCGGACCCAGACGAGCGTCCCGAGGCCGATGACGGCCGTCGCGAGGACGAGGATGAAATCGAAGACGAACAGCGCCTCGATGATCAGGAGGCTGAACGTGATCAGTCCCGTCCACCACAACCATTCCCACAGGTCGACGTACGGCTGATGGCGATGCAGGCGCCGCGTGCGGACCTGGTACAGGACGATCAGGGCGGCGAGCAGCACGGCCGACGCGATCCACGTCGGATGGAACAAGTCGGGGAAGTTGTGGCTGTCGAACGAGAGGAACAGGTATTCCCAGGGCGCCAGCGTCACGGGTGCCTCACCTCGGGCAGGGCGGTCGGTGGGCCGGAGTATGCCATGCCGGACGCTATACTCGGCCCGAGCGGTCCGGCTCCCCGACGGACGCGCGGTGGGAGGAGGAACGCCCCGGGTGCGAGCCCTGCTGTCAGTCGCGGACCGGGAGGGCATCGCCGCGTTCGCCCGCGAACTCCAGGCACTCGACGTCGAGATGTTCGCGACCGACGGCACCCGCGAGTACCTGAGCGGCGAAGGCGTGCAGGTCGGTTCGGTCAATGACCTCACCGACGGCGGCGGCACGATCGGCGGCCAGGTCAAGACGTTCCACCACGCCGTCTACGCCGGTATCCTTGCCCGCCGAGACGTGCCCGAACAGATGGCCGATCTCAAG
The DNA here is from genome assembly GCA_035463515.1 of Candidatus Limnocylindrales bacterium. Taxonomy (GTDB): domain Bacteria; phylum Chloroflexota; class Limnocylindria; order Limnocylindrales; family CSP1-4; genus SPCO01. The sequence continues at coordinate 902 of DATHTG010000053.1, read as the reverse complement.
GCCCAGGGCATCTCGCCGATCGATCTCGTCGTCGTCAATGTGAAGGCGTTCGCTCCATCCGTGGGGGCGAAGCTCGTCGGGATCGACGAGGCGATCGAGATGATCGACGTGGGTGGGGCGGCGCTGCTCGGGGCAGCAGCGCGGAACTCGGCGGGGGTGGCCGCAGCCTCCGACCCGTCGCATTACGACCAGATCCTCGATGAGCTGCGCGAGCTCGGCCAGGTCAGCGCCGAGACCCGGGCCCGACTCGCCGCCGAGGCGTTCAGCACGGTCGCCGCGTACCACGCCGAGATCGCCGCGTACCTGAACCAGATCTCGGGGAACCTGTTCCCGCGCCGGCTCGCGCTCGTCCTCGAGAAGGTCGACGACCTGCGCTACGGCGAGAACCCGCATCAGCGCGCGGCGTTCTATCGCGAGACGACGCACCGCAGCGCGACGCTCGCCGATGCGACCCAGCTGCAGGGCGACAGGCCCTCGTTCAACAATCTGCTCGACCTCGACGCTGCGTACCGGGTCGCGCGCGACTACACCGCGCCGACGGTGGCGATCGTGAAGCACACCGATCCGGTCGGACTCGCTTCGAACGACGAGCTCGTCGAGGCCTACCGCCACGCGCTCGAGACCGACCCGGTCGCCTCGTTCGGCGGGATCGTCGGCGTGAACCGCGAGCTCGACGGCGCGACGGCCCGGGAGATCGCGGCCAACTCATACGAGGCGGTCATCGCGCCCGGCTACAGCGAGTCCGCGCTCGGGATCCTCAAGGGCAAGGCCGGGCTCGAGATCCTGTCGGTCCCGCCGGACCCGATCGAGGGCATGCGCGATTACGGCATCGCCAACCTCGACTTCAAGCGCGTCGCCGGCGGCCTCCTCGTCGAGACCCACGACGACCCCGGTCTCGACCG
>DATHTG010000052.1:0-2567 GCA_035463515.1 Candidatus Limnocylindrales bacterium | reverse complement strand
GGGCGGGCGCGGGAGCCGGTTCCGGACGGGTCGGATCGGTCAGTTGCCGATGCCGCCGTCGGGCTCGACCGGGAGGATGACCTCGCCGCCGATTCCGCCATCGGGCTCGACCGGGAGAACGTCTTCGTAGCCGGGAGCCTTGGTGCGCTCAAAGGGGAAGGCGTCCGGAGAGTTGGCGTACGCGAAGGCGGCGGATCCCAGGACCACGAGCGCGACCAGGCTGAGGGCGATCGCGACGCGACCGAAACGCCGTCTGAGGGCTGACTTCATATCGTGATATTCCTTGTACGAGGGTGGGTTCTGGGTGAACGGGCGCCTGTTCCCTGCCAAGACGGCCGGCGCGGGAGACCGGTTCCTCCTGGACACGCGACGAACGTCCATGGTTCGGACGGCGAAACGTCGGCAATCGTCCGGTCCGCTGCCCAGAGGGGATGGCCGCGTTCCGTTTGTCGTCAGCAACGATTCCGCTTCACCTGACGCCATACCGTATGAAGCGGCCAGATTGGTCGCACCGAGAGGGCCACCCGTGGACCAGCGGACGCTCGTGGAACGGGCAAGCAGCGGCGATCGCGATGCCTTTGCGTCCCTCGTGCGGCCGTCCGGTGCGCGACTGGACGCGGCGGCCCGCCTGATCCTCCGTGACCGCGAACTCGCGCGCGACGCGGTCCAGGAGGCGCTGATCAGGGCCTGGCGCGACCTGCCCGGATTGCGCGATCCGGAGCGGTTCGACGCCTGGCTCCACCGACTGATCGTCAACGCGGCCATCGACGAGGCTCGTCGTCGGCGGCGTCGCGTGATTGAGGTCGACACGTCGCCCGTCGATGTGGCGTCGTCGCAGGACGACATCGGCCAGTTGGTCAACCGCGACGAGCTCGATCGAGCGCTGGGCAAGCTGACACCGGAACACCGAGCGCTCGTTGTCCTGCACTACTACCTGGGCGTCCCTCTGCCCGAAGCCGCGTCGTCGCTCGGCATCAGCCTGAGCGCTGCGAAGTCGCGGTTACATCGGGCCATCGGCGCCATGCGCCAGTCCTTCAGCGGAGGCCGGCCATGAACGCCTTCGACCGTTTCGACCGCGAGTTCGCGCAAGCCGTCGAGGATCTTGCCGATGCGCGGACCCCTGACTACTTCGACGACGTCCTCGAGCGAGCCGTCAGCGGACGGCAGCGGCCCGCCTGGACGTTCCCTGAAAGGTGGATTCCAATGGGTGTACTGGCTCGGAGGCCGGCGCTCGTCCCGACACTGCCGTGGCGAACCGTCGGACTGTTCCTGATCCTGGCCGTGCTGCTGGCCGCGATCGTCGCGATCGGCGTCGGCCGCGCGCGGCTCGAGCGTCCTGCACTGCCGTATGGCATCGCGGCGAACGGGCTTCTCGCCTACAGCGTCGAGGGCGACATCTACGGGCGCGATCCGCAGACCGGGGAACTGCGATTGCTGGTCGGCGGCCCCGCAGTCGACGTTGGTCCGTCGTTCTCCCGCGACGGCACGCAGTTCTCGTTCGTGCGCCTCATCGACGAGGGCACCCATACCATCGCCGTGATGGTCGCAAACGCCGACGGCTCGAACGTACGGACGGCCGTGGAGCCCGAAGTCGCGGACGGCCTGCACTGGATCGAGTGGTCGCCGAACGGTGAGATGTTGCTGATCGTGAACAGTGCGGCGGGTGTGCCGTGGCTCTCGGTCGTCAACGTGAGCGGGGAGCCGCAGCGCCGCGCGATCAGCGTGGACCTCGAGGTCCACACGGCCGACTGGCGTGCCGGGACTGACGAACTGATTCTGTACGGCAGAGACCGCGCAACGCGCGGCCTCGGCTTCTACGCCGTGCCCATCGACGGCGGCAGCCTACGCCCGATCGTGTCGCCCGGGGACGACGGTCAGGTACATCACGGCCGGTTCAGCATCTCGCACGACGGACGGTTCCTGGCATACACCTCCGAAGATCGCGGGGGAAATGTCAGCAGCCACATCGTGGATCTCGACAGCGGCGAGACTCGCACGCTCGACGGCTGGTTCAACCAGGGCTGGCCGACGTTTTCGCCGGATGGCGAACGTCTCGCCCTCGTTCGCTATCCGGCCTCCGGTGCGGCTGCCCAGGCGTACATCGGCTCGTCCACCGGCGATGGCACAGATGCAGTCGCCATCGGCCCGGAAGTCCAGAACCAGCCCGGTTCAGCCGGGCTGCAGATCCAGTTCTCGCCGGACGGCACGAGCCTCCTCATCGTTCATGCCGCTGCCAAGCAGGCCTGGGCTGCCGACGTGGAAACCGGAGCCTACGAGGCATTCTCCATCGCCGACGACGAGTGGGTGACCTGGCAGCGCCTCCACCCTTCAACGACCTCGGCACCCGACCGTTGACCTTCGCGGTCTCAGTCGAGTGGCCCGCGACGAACTCGCGGTGTCCACTCGACTGCGGCCGGTTGGGAAATAGCCGACGGTCCGGGTCTCGGCCCTTGAGGTTCATCGCTGTTGCCGTCGGCGGCTACCGCGTCCTCATTGCCATCGGCGGCATCACCGCCAGCCGAGCTCGGGGGCCACGTACTTGAGGATGCTCTCGATGGCGTGGGCGT
>DATHTG010000051.1:0-10615 GCA_035463515.1 Candidatus Limnocylindrales bacterium | reverse complement strand
GAGGTGGTCGAGGCGTTCATCTGTGAGCCGCTGCTGGCCGGCGAGGACGCACGCGCCGCGCTCGGGGCGCTCGAGAGCGGTCGAGTCCCGACGACAAGCACGAGCGAGACCGCGTTCGCCAAGTTGGCGTTCGGGGACCGGACCGATGGGATCGTCGCGGTCGTCCGCATCCCGTCCATGCGTCTGGACGACCTCACCCTGCCTCATGAGCCACTCGTCGTCGTCCTCGAAGGGGTGGAGAAGCCAGGCAACCTCGGGGCAGTCCTGCGAAGCGCCGATGGTGCCGGCGCCGACGCGCTCATCGCGGCCTCCCCGCGCACCGATCTGATGAACCCGAACGCCATCCGCGCCAGTGCCGGGACGATCTTCAGTGTTCCGATCGCCGCGGCGCCGACCGACGAGGTCATCGACTGGCTCCGCGCCCGCTCGATCCGGATCGTCGCGACGCTCGTCGACGCGGAGCGGCTGTACACCGACGCCGACCTGACCGGAGGCGTGGCGGTCGCGTTCGGCAGCGAAGCCGCCGGCCTCACCGACGCGTGGAGCGCGTCCGGCATCGAAGCCGTCCGTCTCCCGATGCGCGGCATCGCCGACAGCCTCAACGTCTCGGTCTCCGCGGCGGTCGTGCTGTACGAGGCGCGACGCCAACGCGACACGCGCCGGCAGTCGGCACACTGACGCGATGGAGTCGACCACCTTCGACCTGGTCGTGATCGGCGCTGGCCCCGGCGGCGAGGCCGCGGCGCACAAGGCGCGTGCCCTCGGTGCCGCCGTGGCGGTGATCGACCGCAAGTGGTTCGGTGGCAGTTGCCCCCACGTCGGTTGCCTGCCGTCGAAAGCACTCCTCCATGCCGCAGCCGAGCATCGCGCGAATCCGCCGCGCTACGAGTGGCCCCGCGCCTCGAAGCACCGCGACTACATGATCAACCGGAAGGAGGACGCCCAAGAGCCCGACGACTCGAGCCACGTCCGGTCCCTCGAGAAGTCCGGGGCGATCTGCTATCGAGGCGACGCACGGATCACGGGCAAGGGCCGCGTCGTCGTGACGCACGACGGCGTCCGCCATGAGCTATCGGGCGCGAACGTCCTCGTCGCGGTCGGGTCGTACTCGCGCCCGATCCGGATCCCGGGCATCGATGGCATCGACGTCTGGACCAACGAGCAGGCGACGCTCACCCGGGAGCTGCCACGCAGCCTGCTGATCCTAGGTGTCGGCCCGACGGGCTGCGAGCTGGCGCAGGTCTACGCGCGCTTCGGCGTCCCGGTGACGATCGTCCAGTCGGGTCCGCGGCTGGCACCGACGGACCATCCGCGCAACTCGGACGTCGTTCGCGCGACGCTCGAGAACGATGGGGTGACGGTGCGGACCGGTGTGCGCGCGGTCGGCGCTCGCGCGGGCGCCGGCAACGACGGTGCGCATCTCGTCGATCTCGACGATGGCTCGACCGCGGAGGGTCACGCCCTGCTGGCCGCGATCGGCCGGGAGGTGCCGCTCGACGACCTCGGTCTCGAGCACTACGGGCTCGATACGAGCGGCCGGACGCCGCCGTACCCGCGCGACGGGCGCTTGCGCATCGCCGATGGCCTCTATGCCGTGGGCGATGCCGCAGGCCCGGAGCTCCATACGCATCAGGCCCATTACCAGGGCGAGCTGGCGGCACGGATGATGGACGGCGAGGACGTTTCGCCCGACTACCGCGCGTTGCCGCGGGCGACCTACACGGACCCCGAGGCAGCGTTCGTCGGCCTGTCGCTGGACGGCGCGAAGGACGCGGGCATCGACGCATTCGAGCAGGTCGCCGACTTCGCGAAGAGCAGCCGCGGCTACGGCATCGAAGCGAAGCTCGGCCACATCACGATCGTGGTCGATCGCGCGACGCGGCAGCTCGTCGGCGCCGCCGCGGCGTGCCCTGATGCCTCCGCCGCGATCCACGAGTGCGTGCTCGCGATCCAGGCCCGGGTCCCGATGGACGTCCTGGCGAGCACGATCCACGCCTTCCCGTCGACCTCGCGGATCTTCAACGGCCTGTTCGCCGACGCCCTCGCCGAACTCGACGGGACGACCGCGATCCCCGCGGGCTAGATCTCGAAGACGACCTTGCCGTCGAGCAGGACCATGTCCGGGCGGGTCGTCGACAGCGGGCCGCCCGGTGTCACCGGTTCGTCGATCGATGCGGCCGGGATGACCACCACGTCCGCCCGCTGCCCGACCGTGAGCCTGCCGCGATCCGTCTCTCTGGCGGAGACGGGCGCATCGATGCAGTTCGCCCGCAGCGCGCGATCGAGCGTCAGCGACTGCCCCTCCGCGTAGACCGGTGTGCCCGACGGCCAGCGAGCGTCCTCGCGGCGAACGGCGAGTGCGAGCCCCGGCCATGGGTCATAGGGCTCGACCGGCGCGTCGGTACCGAACGGCATGACGGCACCGGTGTCCGCGATGGCCTTCCACGTGTAGCCCTCGGCCTCCGCTCGATGGCCCCACAGCTTCCAGGCGGTCACGGCGTCCGATCCGAGATGGACCGGCTGGACGCTGGCGGCGATCCCTGCCCCGACGAACCGGCCGCGGTCGTCGGGGTGGAGCATCTGGACGTGCTCGATGCGGGGCATGAGCGGCGACATCGCGGCCAGCGGCTCCAGGACGCCGAGAGCGGCGCGGATCGCGGCATCCCCGATCGCATGGATCGTCGTCGCGATGCCACCGGCGGCGGCACGCTCGGCGCGCTCCCGCAGGCCGTCCGGGTCGGTCATCCAGACGCCACGTCGCTGCTCCGGCGGGAGCGGTCTGTCCGGCTCCGGCTCGATGTCCTCAAGCAGTGCGGCGGTCCTGGAGCCGAGCGAGCCGTCCGCGAAGCACTTCTGCCAGCCGACCGTGGCGCGTCCGTCCGGATCCGATCCGAGCCGTGCGCCGCTCCGGTGACCCTTCTCGATGGCGGTCGCGACGGCGTCGTCCCGGATACACGCGTGGACGCGGACCGGGAGCCGCCCCGCATCGGACAGGCGAGCGTAGGCCGGGAACGAATACTGGAGGTCCGGGTCCGGCGCGACACCGCCGGGGTCGTGACACGCGATGACCCCGAGCCGCAGGAGGTCCCGTGAGACCTCGATGAGGGCCGCATCGAGCTCGTCGGCGGACGCAGCCGGGACGTGGATCGTCACGAGTCGGCTGGCGGCCTCGTACAGGACGCCCTCCGGCGAACCATCCGGTGACCGGCGGATGACGCCTCCGGCGGGATCCCCGGTCGGGAGGTCCGCCTCGCGAAGGGCCGTGTGACTCGCCCACAGCGCGTGGTGGTCGTGCGCCCAGACCGCGGCTCGCCGGCCGGGCGCTACGGACTCGAGGTCGTCGGCTGTCGGCCATCGACCCCATCGATCGGAGTCCCAGCCGTGCCCCTCGAGCCAGGCACCGTCGGGCAGTCGTTCGTGCGCAGCCCGGAGGCGGGCCAGACCCTCGTCGAGCGTGGCCGCATCGTCGAGATCGACGTGTCGCGACGCCAGTGCTGCCTGGGTGAGGTGCAGGTGCGCGTCGGTCAGGCCTGGGATCGCCACCTGATCGGCGTCGAGCGAGATCCGCTCGGTGAACGGGTCCGCGCGCGTTTCGAGGTCGACCTCGGAGCCAGCGAACGCGATCCGGCCGTTCCGGATGCCGATCGCCTCGACCCAGCCGAACCCCGAGTCGCCGGCCAGCGTTGCGATGCGGCCCGTGATGAGCATGTCCAGCGGCATGGCCGGTCAGCCTACCGGGTCGGCGAGGAGGTCGGCGAGCGGGTCGCGCCCGAGCCCGGCACCGAGCCCGAGTGCCAGGGCGACGCGTGCCTTGATGGCGCACAACGTCCCGACCGGGAGCGCGCCGGCACGGATCCATGTCGCGCCGCCGCCCGGGAACGCATATGCGTCCGACACGGCGCCCGCCGGGCAGCGCGATGCCAGGACGACCACGACATCCTCGTTCATCGCTCGCTCCGCGGCGTCGAGGAGGCCCTTCGACGTGTTGCCGGCACCGGTCGCGGCGACGACGATGCCGCGCGCTCCGGTGGAGACCGCCGCATCGATCATCGCTCCGTCCGAACCGATCCCGGCCTGGACCAGCTCGACGCGCGCGCCGTCGGTCGGGACCGGGCGCAGCCGCCGGCGCGGGCCGCGCGGCGTCCCGACGCGCACCGACCCGTCGTCGTCCACGAGAGCGAACGATCCGCGGTTCGGCGACCGGAAGGTGTCGAACGCCCGGGTATGCATCTTGGTCACGTCGTCCGCGGCCTCGAGCGTGCCCGCCAGTGAGACGACGACACCGGCGTCGCTGAGCGCGGTCGACGCCGCCGCCGCGACGGACCGACGCAGGTTCGCCGGCCCGTCGTAGTCCTCCTCGTGCGACGCCCGCATCGCGCCGGTCACGACGACGGGCTTCGACGTCTCCAGCGTGAGATCCCAGGCGAACGCCGTCTCCTCGATCGTGTCAGTCCCCTGGACGACGACGACGCCATCGATCCCCTCGTCATCGAGCGCACCCGCGATCACGCCGCGCAGCGTCATCAGGTCGCGGAACGTGAAGTGGCTCGCAGGCGTCAGCCCGCGGTCGATGGCGACGACGTCAGCAAACGCGTCCAGGCCGGGCGTTCGCTCCAGGATCGCCGCGCCATCGAGCGACGGCACGTTGCCGCCGGCCACGGGATCGAAGCCCATGCTGATCGTCCCGCCTGTGAAGACGACGGCGACGCGGGCCATCGGTCAGTCGCGGTCGGCTGGATCGGCCGGACCGGGCGGCGCCCACGGCGGCGGCGGAGGCGGCGCCGACGGCCGGTTCGCCTCGTCGCGCCACGCGGGGCGATCGGCGCCGAGCGCAGCGGCGATCGGATCCTCGGCGTGGGGGTCGGCACTGGCGCCGACCATCGCGAGATTCGGATCCCTGAGGAACACACTGGCGATGCCCGCAGCGAGCACGCCGATCGCGACGACGAGCATCACGGCGGCTGTGCCGATGAGGTCGGAGATCGGCCCGACGACGATGATCGGCAGGAAGCTCGACACGGACACCAGCATGTTGAGCACACCGAACACGCGTCCACGGACGTCCTCCGGGAGGTCCTCCTGGAGCTGCGTCTGGGACGGGATCGCGACCGCGGCATAGGCGATCCCGGCGATGAAGGCGATGAAGACGACGATCGCGAGGAGCGACGTGATCGCCGACAGGTCGAGCAAGTCACCAGCCCGGTCGACGCGCTGCAGGAACGCGCTGATCGGCCCGGCGACCGAGAGAAGCGCCAACGCGACCCCCAGGACGACCAGCCCACCCTCGATCACGCGTCGGCGCGGCAGGAACTTGCCGTACGTGTTGAGCAAGAGGATGCCCATCACGATGCCGGCGCCGAGTGGCAGGACGATGACCGCGATGTCCTTCGGTCGCAGGCCGAGCGCCGTTTGGGCGAAGTCCGGCCCGAGGACGCCGAGCACGCCGATCAGCGACGCCGTGATGCCCAGGTAGAGGAGCGACCACGCGATGGATCGGTTCGCCTGGATGAACCCGAACCCCTCGCGGAGCTGCGCGACGGTCGACTCCACCGCCGCCTGGGTCTCGCCCACGGCTGTCACTCCCCCGTTCGCGTGCGCCGGCGGTGGGGACGGCGGCAGCGTCCAGCAGAACACCCCGGCCAGGAAGTACAGGGCGGCGACGACGAGGATCACCGCCTGCGGGCCCGCGATGTTGATCACGAGCGGGCCGAGCAGCGCGAATCCGAGCGCGAATGCGGCATTGAGCGTCAACGTGAATACGCCGTTCGCCGCGAGGAGCTGCCGGCGCGGGACGACCTCGGGGATCATGGCCGCCTCCGCCGGGGCGAAGAACACCGTGACCGTCGACACGAAGAGGTTCAGCAGGAGCAGGAACAGCAGGTGGTCGCCGACGAGGAACAGGCCGATGATGGCGATCGCGCGCAGGATGTTCGTCGCGACGAGGACCAGCCGCCGGTCGATGCGGTCGACATAGACGCCGGCGACCGCCGAGAACAGCACGGCCGGCACGAGGAATGAAAGGATCAGCAGGCTGACGGCGGTATTCGGGTTGTTCTCCGACACGATGACCGTCAGCCCGAACAGCACCATGTTGCCGCCGATCTGGGTGGCAGCCTGCGAGAGCCAGAGGCGGAGGAACGTCCGGTTGCGGAAGACGGCGAGGGCGCTTTCGCCCGCGGCCTCGTCGTCGCCCGAGTCGATGACGTCCGACTCGAGGGCGTCGGACTCCACCGGCACCCCGGACTCGGTCACGACGGAGGGTCGCTCAGGACCCCTGCGTTCGAGGGATGATCGGCCGCCACCGCGGCCGTGATCGTCGGATCGCCGCGCTCCACGAAACCCGCGAGCCGGCGCTCGAGCGTCGCGCGCTCGATCAGCACGTGCCGGTCACATGTCTGGCAGCGCAGGCCGATGTCCGCACCGAGCCGGTCGACGAGCCAGGTGTCCCCACCGCATGGATGCGTGCGGCGGAGGCGAACGACATCGCCGAGCAGCAGATCGAGGATGGGGCGGTCCGGCACGGCGGGCAGGGTATCAGAGGCGTGGGTGGCCATGGCTCGGGACGAGCTGCCGGTCTGTGGCCGGGACCGCGATGCGATCGAGCGGCGTCACCTCGACGCTGACGTCCGGTTGGGTCGCCGAGAGCTGGGCGATGATCCCGCCCGGCCGTGTCAGGGAGCCAGTCAGCTTGTCGGGCGCGCCGATCGCGCTGAGCGTGAACGGATCGTCGAGGGCGCTGCTCGCAAGCGTCACGCCGCCCGGCGGCCCGAGCGCCACGACACCTGGCACCAGCCGAACGTCGTCGATGGCCATCGCCTCGGCACCGGCGTTGCGGAGCTCGTTGACGAGATCCTCGATCCCTGGACCGTCGATCGGCCCGCGCACCGTGATCGTGACGCCCGGGCCCATCGCCGGATCGATGCCCGCGTAGAGGCGCACGCGACGCAGGTCCGCCCGAAGCTCATCGAGCGAGAGGTCACCCCGCTCGGTGTTCTGGCTCAACGCCGCGAGCTCGCGCTCGAGGGTCGCGACCTCGGTCCGCAACTGGTCATTCCGGTCGTCGAGGTTGGCGACGAGGACCGTCAGATCCTGCGATGACAAGCCGGCGAATGCGGCACTGCTGGCCTGCGTCCGAAGCTGGATGACGACCAGCACGCCGAGGAGGAACGTCACGGCCGCGATCGTCAACTGGTTCCGGCGTCGACGCATCGCTAGCCCTGCGGCTCGGGTCGCGCGTACCGCAGCGTGACGGTTCCGGCGAACGCGGGGATGTCGACCGCCTCGGGCTCGGCGATCGACACCTGGATGCCGAACCCCTGTGCCCGCGTCCGGAGCAGGTCGACGAATCCCGGAGAGGCGCTCAAGCGGTCGTACAGGTCGTCGGCGCCGAGCGCGGTGACCTGGTAGGGGCCTGCGAGGTACGCGGCGTTCACCAGGATCGACGGGCCGACGTCGATGATCGCGCTCGTCGGGGTGATCCGTTCGCCGTTGACGGCGATCGCCTCGGCACCCGCGGCCCACAGCTCCTCGACGACCGAACGGATGTCGCGCGCGCCGACGAGATAGTCCGCCGCATCGGCGCCGGGTGCCACCGGTTCGCCGGAGTCCTCCAGCTGCAGCACGATCCCGGTGCCGGTGAGCGGGATGAGGCCGGCCGCGATGCGAGCGTCCTGAAGCTGGTCGTTGAGCTGGCGGACCATCTCGGCCGAGCCCTCGCCCGCGTGCTCTGTCGTCTGGATCTGCTCACGCAGCTGGAGGATGCGCGCCTTGAGCTCGTCCTGGCGGCCCTGGAGCTGGGTGGCCGTCTCGATCAGCGGCGATCGCTCCTGCGTCGTGTAGCGAACACGCGGGCCCTCAGCGGCGAGCTGCGCGGCGATGAGGAACCCGAGGCCGAGCAGCGCGGCACCGAGCGTGACCTGCCAGCTCGGGATCGACCGCAGGCGGGCCGTCATCGACGTCACCGGACGCTCCCGCGACGTCGGGTCACGACGAGCAACCCGATCGCGCCGGCGACGAGCAGGAGGACCACGATCAGCCCGGGCGATCCATCGGCTCGCTGGAGCGGGACGTCGACGCGCGCGAGCGGCGTCCTGGTCGGCGCAGGCTCGACCGGCGGCTGCGACGCCGTGGCGCCCCAGTCGGAAGGTCGTGGCCCGGGTGCTGCCGGTTGCGGACCGTACTTGACCGGGTCCTTTGCGCCGATATCCGCCAGCCACGCATCGTTGAACGCCGCCAGGTCCATCCCGATCGCGCCCTCGAACGCCTCGTCATCGGTCTTGCCCTCGGCGTAGGAGGTGACCAGCGACACGAGCGTGTCCTGGCCATGCTTCCGGACGAGGAAGTCGACGGCGCTGACGCTTTCCGAGTACGCGAGGCCGAACCCGGCGCCCGTCGGGAACTGCGCGACCAGACCGTCGAGCGGGATCAGATCGCCCGAGCCTGCAGCGTTTTCGACGGCCGCCCGGTCGCCGGCGTCCAGACCGACGCTCAGGTAGACGGCAAGGCCCTCGTTGAGCCAGCGCGGCGGGAAGTGGTACGGGTTCTGCACGGCAGTATCGAAGACCAGGTGGATCAGCTCGTGGGGAACCACGTTCTCGACCCAGGGATCGTCGATCGCCGACGGCGCGATGTCCGCGAACAACGTCCTGATCTCGGCATTCGCCTGCCCCCCGACATTCTCGCGCGTCCCCGGTCCTAGCGCGTCATAGAACGCGTCCCGATCCGCGTAGATGAAGAAGTCGACCGGCTCACTCTCGGTCACACCGAACAGCTTCGCGGTCTCTTCGACCTCTCGCTCGCCGATGCGGAGCGCTCGCTCGCCGAATGCTCGATCGCCGTCGTACCAATGCACGCGAACGACGTCGCCCTCGATGGTCTTCCAGTCGAATCGTTCGTCGGCGATCACGGTCCGCACCTCGGGCCCGATCCGGACCGTGCCGTCGACGGTGATGCGCCACCGGCCGCGTACCGGTGTGTTCGGGAGGATGTGCGCGTCCGGACCGCCGAGGCGGTGCGTCAGCGTCGTCGCGCCGCTGGTCGAGGGCGGGGCGATCTCGCTCACGAGCGGCCCCGGGCTGTCCGCCAGCGTCACGAGGACCTCGATCCGGTCGACGTCGCCATCGAGTGTCACCGGCTGGTTCGCGACGACGCCGCTGTCGAACGAACCCTCGATCGTCGGCCGGCCGAAATCCACGGACGCGGCCCGGGCCGGCGAGGCCAGAAGACCCGACGACCCGAACACCAGCGCCGCGACCGCAGTGACGCGGACGGCGCGCCGCGAGACCCTCACGGCGTCCACGCCAGTCCGGCGAAGCGCATGGAGCCCAGGCCGTTCTGCCCGGCCCCGAGCAGTCCGTCCCTGGCAAGCGCCCAGCCCGTCCCGTAGCTCATCGGGATGACCGGCACGTCGCGCTGGACGACCGCCTCGGCTCGGTCGAAGGCCGCTCGCACAGCCGCCTCGTCCGTCGTCGAGCCAGCCTCGGCGACCGCAGCGTCGAACTCCGGCGAGCTCCAGTGGCCGTAGTTGTTCGCTGAGCCGGACCCGAGCAGCACACCCAGGAAGTCGTTTCGGCTGGGGTAGTCCGCGATCCATGACAGGAACCAGAGCTGCGGCGGTTCCGTGTCGAGCCGGTCGAAGTACGAGTCGAAGTCCATGGTCTCCTGGTCGAGCGTGACGTCGAGCTCGCGTTCCAGCTCGGCGACCACGGCCTCGTCGTACGGGCTGCCCCCGGTCACGAGCGTGACGCGCGGGAAGCCGTTGCCGCCGCGGTAGCCCGCGTCGGCCAGCAGGGCGCGTGCAGCGTCCGGATCGTGCGCCGGCAGCATGTCAGCGTCGCTTCGATCGGGGATGCCTGCCGGGACCATGGAATTCGCCACGGACGCCTGGTCCTCGACGGCGAGACGTGCGATCCGGCGCCAGTCGACTGCCGCCCCGAAGGCCTGACGCACGCGCACGTCGTCGAACGGGGGCTTCGTCGTGTCGAACCCGTAGTAGTCGGTCGACATCGCCGGGACCGTGAGAAGGCGCGGCCCGAGGGTGCGGTCATAGGCGATCCAGGACGCATCCGCGCTGCCGATGCCGACGTAGTCCACGTCGCCGTTCTCGAACATCTCGACGGGGCTCGCACCGGCGAGACCCGTGACCACGGTGACCGTCCGGATCGCCGGGGCGCCCGCCCAGTAGCGCTCGTTCGCCTCGAGCGTCATGTCGCTCGCCCCTTCGTCGACCAGCCGGTAGCCGCCGCTCGCGACGAAGTCGGGACGAGCGCTGAGCGCGCCGGCGTCGCCGATCGTCGTCGGGACGACGGCGAGCGTCGGACTCGCGGCGATCGCCGGGAAGTCCGCCGCAGCCCGCTCCAGCTCGACCGTGACCTGGCCGGTGGCATCGTCCGCCCGCAACCCCACATCATCGGTCGTCCCCTCCCCCTCGGCGTAGGCCGTGGCGCCACGGACGTCAGCAAGCAGCGCGAGCAGGGGCGATGGCGCGGAAGGGTCGATGACGCGGAGCCAGCTGCGGACGACATCAGTGGCACGGAGCGGGGAGCCGTCGCTGAACGCGACATCCGGGCGAAGCTGGAACACGACCCGTCGACCCTCATCCTCGATCCGCCAGGAC
>DATHTG010000050.1:0-3793 GCA_035463515.1 Candidatus Limnocylindrales bacterium | reverse complement strand
CCTGTCCGGGCGGACTTCGAGCGAACCGCCGCGCACCGCCACGATCGATCGCGTCGTGACGTGACGGATCGGCGGCGCGCCCCGATCGACGCGGTGGACCATCACCGGCGAGTGTACTGGCCACCCCCGGACCGTCGGATGGTCGTCCGGGGGTCGCGGGCGACCCATACTCGCGCCGCCGACCGGCTCGTCATGCCCAAACCCCGATCGGCGAACAGAAGGGGACAGCCGTGAGCGAATGGGTCTGCGGCAACTGCAAGTCGATCAACCGCGGGTCCGCCGGCTCGTGCTACAGCTGCGGCGGCTCGCGCGCGACCGTGGCGGCTCCCGATCCGACCCTCGTCCAGCCGTCGCACATCGGTGACGGACCCGGCTTCGCCGCGCTCAGCACCGCAGGGGTGGGTGCATCGGCGGCGGTCGCCAGCGCTCCGGCCATGGTGCCGGGCTTCGGCGATGCCGTCGCCGTGCCGGCGGCCCCTCCCGCACAGCCGGCCTCGATGTCGGATGTGCTCGGCGGTGTGCTCGCTGGTGTGGTCGCCGCGATCCTCGCGACCGCCATCTGGTACGGCGTCGTCGCCGCGACGCATTTCCAGGTCGGGATCGTCGCGATTGCGGTCGGATTCATCGTGGGCCAGGGCGTCGTCTTCGGGGCGCGCCGCCACACATCCATCGTCCTCGTCGCCGTGTCTGTCGTCCTGACGCTGATCGCGCTCGCCGTCAGCGAATACCTCATCGTCGCCCACTTCGTGAGCCAGGAACTCGGTTTCGCGGTCGACCTCGTCCAGCCACCGGACGTGTTCTTCGGCGTCATCTCCGACTCGCTGGGCGCCGACCCGTTGACGCTCGTCTTCTGGGCCATCGCGCTGTTCCAGGCGTTCGTGATCCCGTGGCGGTCGATCCGGGAGAGCTGACACCCCCGGGAGGCGCGCCACCGCGACCCGCCCCCCGACGACGAGCTACCGCTCCAGGAACACTGCCGTCCCCATCGGCCGAAGGCAGTGGGTCGAGCTCATCGCCTGGTCGTACCCGCCCGCGTTGAGCAACGCGACCACGTCGCCCTCCGACACCGGCGCCATCGGGTAGTCCTCGGCGAACACGTCGCTCGCCTCATTGATGTGGCCGGCGACCGTCACGCGGGTCGTGCGATCGGCGGCCGGGTCCCGGCACGGCACGATCTCCTGGGCGAAGCCGTAGATGAAGTAAGCGCAGTTCACGTTCCAGCCGATATCGAGGCCGACGAATGTGACGCCACGCCGCGTCTCGACGGTGACGACCTCACCGAGCAGGATCCCGGCGTCCTTCGACAGCGCGTCGCCAGGCTCGGACGCCACCGTCACGCCCAGGCCCCCGAGGTGCCGCGCGATCGCCGCGGCGTAGTCGGCGGGATCGACCCCGACCTCATCGGAACGGGCAGGCCGTCCGAGCCCTCCGCCGACATTGACCTCGACGATCTCGTGGCCCGCCGCTCGAGCCCGGTCCACGGCCTCGACCGCCGCGGGGAGCGCCCGCTCGAACCCGGCCAGGCCGTCGGCCAACCAGCCCGAGCCTGCATGGAAATGGATCGTGTCCACCGCGAGTCCGTGGCGAGCCACCGCCGTAAGCGCCTCGTCGAACCGCTCCAACCCGATCCCGAATTTGGTCGGCCGGTCCCCGCTGTACTCGAGGTGAGCGTTGTAGCCGGCACCGCTTCCGGGGTCGATGCGGATCCCGATCCGGCTCCCGGGCGCACGCCGGCCATAACGCTCGACCTGGCTGATCGAATCGAGGTTCAGATGGATCCGATGCGCGAGCAGCACGTCGAGGTCCCGCTCGGAGACGTTCGTGCCCGTGTAGCTGATCTCGTGTGGCTCCCAGCCGCACTCGAGCGCGCGCAGTACCTCGCCTGGTGAGCATGCGTCGATACCCACGCTCTCCGGCGTCCCGGGTTCGCCGAGTCCGCGGAACACGGCAAGGACCTCAGGGAGCGGGTTGGCCTTGAGCGCGAACCGGAGACGGAGATCGAGGTCGGTCCGCGCGAAGGCCGACTGCAGCTCCCGCGCGTTCTCTGCGAACCGTGCCAGGTCGTAGGCGAACAGCGGAGTCCCGTGCTCGCGCACGAGCGCCTCGGCGTCACGGCCCGCGATCGTCAGGCGGCCGTCGACGATCTCCAGCCCAGGCCGGACCCACCAAGGAGCGGCGACGGTCGTCACGCGGAAGCGCGGACCCCTACGTCCCGAGATGGACGACGCCGTCGCGACCGGTCCAGCGGTTCGGACCGTCCTCGACGTCGACACCGATCGCCTCGACCAGCCGACGACTCGCCTCGGTGACTTCGCGGATCGCCGCCTCGAACGCCTCCTGGTTCCGGGCGCTCGGGACGCGGTAGCCGCTGACCTTACGGACGTACTGGCGGGCGGCTGCCTCCAGTTCGCCGGTCGTCGCCGCTTCACCCGGACGACGGAGGGTCTTGATGCTCCGACACATGCGGCTACGGTAGGGCCCATGGCCGTCCTGCGCCACCCGGCCCGGCTGCTGCTCGTCGTCATCGCCGGTCTCGCCATCGCCGTCCTCGTCGATATCGCCCGCGCCGGCGGTCCGACGACATGGCTGCTTCGCCATCGACTCCCCGCGCCGATCGCAGCGAGCGTCGGCGATGGCCGTCGGGTCGATGTCGGCGGACACTCCCTGTACATCGACTGCCGGGGCAGCGGGTCCCCGACGATCGTGCTCGAGTCAGGGATGGGCGACGGTGTCGCCGGCTGGGCACCGGTCCACGACGAGCTCGCGGCGACGACGCGAACCTGCGCCTACGACCGCTCAGGCCGTGGTGGCAGTGACGAGCGTGACCGCCATACGGTGGCTGACGCTGCCGACGATCTGCGGACGCTCCTCACCCACGCCGGCGAGCAGCCGCCGTTCGTCATCGTCGGCCACTCGCTCGGCGAGGTCCACGCGCGGGTCTTCGCCGACCGCTTCCGCGATGACGTCGCCGGCCTGGTCCTCGTCGACGGCTTCAGCATCGACCTCGAGACGGACTCGATCCAGCCGCTCCTCGGCGACCTGCGAACGGAGTACGAGCAGCGGGCGCAGGAGCTCCGGGACCTGGTATCCGCGGTGGAGGGCCTGGACTGGCCGGCGTCGGAGCGCCAGCTTCGGGAGGCCCAGGTGGCCGGGCTCCCCGTGATCGTCCTGCGCGCGCCGCGCGCCGAACCGCGACTCGACGCGGCGACGAACGAGGCGATCGCCGAGGCGTGGCAACGGGCGTACGAGTCACTCTCGCCGGGCCACGTCCGCTACGACCTGGCCTGGGGCGCGGGCCACATCATCCAGGCGGACCGCCCGGATCTGGTCATCGCCGCCGCTCGAGAGCTCGTCGAGCGCGCACGGGGCACGTCTCTCGTCCGTTGACGCTCGTCACCGCCAACCGGCATTTGCAAGGCTCATTCGGCGTTCCGTCGCGTATCCTCCTAGCCCTGTCGTCCGGGGGGACCCTCTACTCGATGGTCCTACCGGTCTGGGACGTACGCAATCATCTTTGGGGGATCCCTGACCGATGCACTCCGTCTCCCGCCCCGCCCGTCGCCTGGCGACCATCCTCACCTCCATCGGCCTTGCCGGCATCGTCGCGAGCGGCAGCGTCCTCGCCGGGACGCCCGTCAGCGTCGGCTTCAAGGACCACGCCTACGCGGGCGGCGCGACTCGTCCGTCCAGCGACAAGCCGCAGTCGAAGCTGTGGTACACGGAAGAGGGTGGCGGTGCCGTCCAATGGTGGGGCGGCCTATTCCGCGCAGGCGGCATCAACGACTTCCAGATC
>DATHTG010000049.1:0-5522 GCA_035463515.1 Candidatus Limnocylindrales bacterium | reverse complement strand
TCGGGTGGGAGGAGGCGTGCACGGACGAGCTGCTGCGTGATCGTCGAGGCGCCGCGCGGTCGCCCCGCCAGGGTGTCGAGACCGGCGCTGACGATAGCCGACGGGTCGAACCCCGGGTTCGTCCAGAAGCCCTGATCCTCGACGGCCGTCGTCGCATCGAGCATCTCGGCCGGGATGCCCTTGAATGCGACGACCTCGCGCCGCAGGGTGCCGAGTCGCGCAAGCTCGACCTTTCCGGTGCGGTCGTAGACGATCGTCTGCTGCTCGAACTTGAGGTTGTTGAGGGCGGTACCCGGGTCCGGCAGCCCCTGCGCGTAGAAGTTGTACGCGGCCACGGTGAAGAGTGCCCCGGCGCCAGCCAGCATGATCGTGACCAGGAGGACCACGACGGGGATGGCGATGAGGATGCTGCGGATGACGGTTCCGCTTCGCCCGGTGGGCCGGCGGTTCAGGGTGCGCCGATGGCGCTGCCGCCTCGCCAGGGTGGTCTGCATCTAAGCTCGCACGATAGCATAGGGTCCGTGAGCGACCGAACAGGGACGGCCGTCCCGGTGCAGACGCCGCGACCCGTCGCCCTGTGACGGCCACGCGCTCCACGGAGGCCGGTATGGGCCTCTTGGAGGAGCTCGAGTGGCGCGGGATCCTGCACGCCACGACCCCCGCTCTGGCATCACGTCTGGCAACAGGTGGGCCGATCAGCGGGTACATCGGCTTCGACCCGAGCGGCGAGTCGTTGCATGTCGGCCACCTGGTGCCGATCTTCGGTCTGCTGCGTCTGCAGCGCGCCGGTGGTCGTCCGATCGCGGTGGTCGGCGGCGGGACCGGGATGATCGGCGACCCGTCAGGCCGGTCGACCGAACGGAACCTCCTGGACGCGGCGACCCTCGAGCGCAACGTCGCAGCGATCCGCGGTCAGCTGGAGCGGTTCCTCGACTTCAGTCCCGGCGCCGGCGCGGCGTCGATGGTCAACAACCTCGATTGGCTCGGTGAGCTCTCGCTCATCGATTTCCTGCGTGACACCGGCAAGCACTTCACGGTGCCGTACATGTTGTCGAAGGACTCGGTCCAGGTCCGGCTCGAGCGAGGGCTGTCGTTCACCGAGTTCAGCTACATGCTCCTGCAGGCGTACGACTTCTGGCACCTGCACCGGACGATGGGTGTCGAGCTGCAGATGGGTGGCGCCGATCAGTGGGGCAACATCACCGCCGGTCTCGAGCTGATCCGACGGACGGCTGGGGTAGGGGAGGACGCCCCCGATCAGCCGGCGCATGGGTTGGCCTACAAGCTGCTGCTGTCGCCGTCAGGGACGAAGTTCGGCAAGAGTGAGACGGGCGAGTCCGTCTGGCTCGATCCGAAGCGAACGACGCCGTTCGCGTTCTACCAGTACTGGCTCAATGCCGACGACCGCGACATCGGGACGTATCTCCGGTGGTTCACCGAGTTCGATCGTGAGCGGATCGAGGCGCTCGACGCGGAGGTCGAGTCGAAGCCCGAGGCTCGCGCGGCCCAGCGGGCACTGGCTCGCGATATCACGGGGCGGACGCACGGCGAAGCAGCGGCGGCACAGGCAGAGACGGACAGCGCGGCGATGTTCTCGGGGGCGGCGATCCAGGACCCCGCGGCGCTGCAGTCGCTGTTCGATTCGACAGGCGGGTTCTCGTTCACCGCTGATCAGCTGTCAGGCGGCATCGCTGCCCTGCTCGCGGACGCCGGGCTCTGCGCCTCGCGTAGCGAGGCCCGGCGATTGATCGCGGGCGGCGGCGTGACGATCAACGGCGCACGGGTCGTTGACGCTGCCTTCGTCCCGGAACTGGTCGCCGGGGAGTGGCTCGACGTCCGACTGGGGAAGCGCCGCCGCGAGATCGGCCGGCGTCGGGACTGAGGTGCTCGGCCTCGCGACGTCGTTCCTGGCAGGGTTCGCGGCGCTCGTCGCAAGCCAGGTGGGCGATGTCGACTACGTCCCGTTCTTCATCGGTCTCGCCTTCGTCGCGGCGGTCGAGGCGTGGGCGGCTCGCGAACCGCTGACTGGCGTCCATCGGTCGATCGCGCGCGTCGCGGCCATCGTGTGGTTGGTGGCGGCGACGTGGGTGGCGGTGCTGTGGCTCTGGTATGCCGCGTACACAGGCGCCAGCAGACCGCCGCCGGGGCCGCCGCTGACCTTTCTGGCGATCCCGGTCGCGGCCTACTACGTGATCGGCCTGTACGCCGGTGCGGTGCTCGTGACCCTCAGCGCGTTCCGGCGGGTTCCGGACACGCGGTCCGCTGCCGAGGAGGCTGCTAGCCTGCCGCCTGGAACGCCCTGACCGCCTCGATCAATCGGTCGTTCTGTTCCGGGCTACGGACGGTGAGCCGGAGATGGTCGGCGAGCGGATGGGTTTCGGGGAATGTGCGCGGGACCAGCCCACGCTGGAGCAGCGCCTCGGCCGCGGTGGCAGCGCGATCCGCCGAACCGAGGTCGACCAGGACGAAGTTCGTCACCGACGGACCGACCGACCAGCCAGCGTCCTGGAGCGCAGACATGAGTCGAGCGCGCTCCTGACTGACGCGCGCTACGTTGCTTGCCGCGAGCTCGTCGTCGAGCAGGGCCTCGGTGACGACCGTGACGGACACGGTCGAGACGGATCCTGGCGGCCGGATCGGGTTCATGCGAGCGACGAGGTCCGGCCGCGCGATCGCGAACCCTACACGCAGCCCCGCCAGGGCATACGCCTTGCTCGCCGTCCGGATGACGATCACGTTGGGATGGTCGAAACGGAGGTCGGCGAGCGAGCGGCCGACGAATTCGGCGTAGGCCTCGTCGATCACGACGATCGGGACCGGTCGGCCGTCCGCCGCGGCGTCGGCGGCGATCATGCCGAGGAGCGTCTCGATCGTTCCCTCCGGCTCCGGCTGGGCGGTCGGGTTGTTCGGAGAGCAGAGCCAGACGAGTGCTGCGTCGCGAGCGGCCTCGCGGATGGCCGGGACGTCGATCGCGTAGCCCTCTCCTGGGCCGAGCCGCGGAACGAGGACGGCGAGGGCTCCCCGCTGCTCCGTCAGGACGCGGAACATCGCGTAGGTGGGGATCGGGATGATCGCGCGCGATCCTTCGACCAGAAAGGTCTTGGCGATCACGTCGAGGATCTCGTCAGCGCCGGCGCCGACGACGAGCTCTTCGGTCCCGACGCCGTACCGCGCCGCCGCGGCCTCCACGAGCCGTCGATAGTCGGCGGGCGGGTACTCGGAGAGCGATACGTGGAACGTGCCCGCCGACATCACGCGCTGCGCGAGGTCGGGCGGCGCAGGGGCCGTATTGAGGTCGAAGCGGACGATGTCCTCGAGCGGTACGCCGTACCGGGCGGCAACTTCCTCGTTGGTCGCTTCCCAGGTGTACGCCGACGGCTGATTCGGGTTCGAGAACGTCACGGGCGTCGGGCTCATCCAGGAGCCTTCGAGCGAAGTCGATCCAGCATGGCGCGATAGCCGCCTTCGCCGTGGTTCAGCCACGAGGCGATCCTCGTGATCGTCGCCGTGCTGGCACCCGTGAGGCGCGAGATCTCCGCGTAGTGGAGGCCCTGGTCGAGCAGCCGCACGACAGCCCACCGCTGGCCGAGGTCGTGCAGCTCGCCGAGCGTGCACAGGTCGCGAAGGAACCGCGCCGCCTCGTCACGGTCATCGAGTCGGACGATCGCGTCGATCAGCGAGTCGACGTTCGGCGTTCGCCAGTCCGGCCCGGTACGACCGGCGTCGTAGCGTGTCATCCTGATACCACTTTAGCGTGTTACCACGGTCACAGGTTGCCGCGTTGGCGGTGTCCCGGCGCACCGATTTCGCCGGCTCCGCGTGCCGTTCGCCGGCGGCGTGAGCGCACGCTGCGATAGAGTCGCGGCTCGACGCGATCGAGCGTGATCGCCGGACGCGATAAGGGGGAGGACCCATCCAGATGAACCGTCGTGTGCTCGCGCTCGTCGTCGGCACGATGCTGGTGATGTCGGTCGGCGTGATGCCGGTGGCGGGAGGCACGCACGCCGCAGCTCACGCCACGTCGACCCTCTGCGACGCCCACGATGCCAGTGCCGAGCTGAAGGCCGGCCGCGGGTCGAAGGTACGGGAGAAGGACACCGGCCAGGTCCATGCCGACCTCCCCGCCCGTGCCAAGGGCAAGGCGCCTGCGAACTTCTCGGTGACGGTCCCGGTCTACTTCCACGTGATCACCGACGGGTCGGAAGGCGATCTGACCGACAGTCAGATCCGAGCCCAGATCGGCGTGCTGAACAAGACCTTCGGTGGCGACGAGGGCGGTGCCGACACCGGCTTCTCGTTCACGCTGGCCGGAACGACCCGCACCGACGACGCGGTGTGGTTCGCGTCCGCCTCTGGTGGCGCCGAGCACGCCATGAAGCGGGCCCTCAAGCAGGGCGGCGACGACGCGCTGAACGTCTACACGACGAGCGGTGGCGCGTACCTCGGGTGGGCGTACCTCCCCGAGATCACGGACACGGCACAGGCCTATCTCGATGGCATCGTCGTCGACTGGCGGACCGTTCCTGGTGCGTCCGCGGAGTACAGGGGCGAGTTCGACCTGGGCGAGACGCTCACGCACGAGGCTGGCCACTGGCTGAACCTCGAGCACACGTTCTTCGGTGGCTGCAACAAGACCGGCGACTTCGTGGACGACACGCCCGCCCAGAAGACGCCGAGCTCGGGCTGCCCTGTGGGCAAGGACACGTGCAAAGCGCCGGGCGACGACCCGATCCACAACTACATGGATTACTCGTTCGACACGTGCTACACGGAGTTCAGCGACGGCCAGACCCAGCGCATGCGCGACGCCTGGCTGTTCTACCGGGCCTAGCCGCTCGCCGGCCTGCCCGTCCATCTCGGCAGGTCAGCGCCGGCCGTCGATCTCGCGACCGAGGAATCTGCCCTTCCAGGACGCGGAAACGCTCGCCTCGTCCTTGGTATATCGATTGGCGCCGACGATCCGGTAGGTGAAGGCGACGCTCGACGAGTGGACGTCGAACTCCGCCTCGTCGAGACCGCGGTACACGCCGCTGCCCTCCATGGGCTCGTTCCCGACGACCGCGCATCCGTCGACGTCGATCCGCTCCACCGAGGGAACGGAGTCGGGCTCCAGGGTCACTTCGAGTCGACCGCCATATCGGCAGCCGACGACGAGCGGGTCGACGCCGTCCCAGAACCAGTAGTCGGGATGCGCCAGCAGCTCGAGGTCGAGAGCGGCGGCCCGGAACGCCAGCGGATCGTCACCGCCGGCGGCCTCGGGGAAGGTGAGGTACGGGACGGCGATCTCGCCGGGGCACGTCGTGTGGGTCCGGGTCGGTCGCGTGCCGTCCACGAGCAGGTCGATCACGATGTCGTCGGGACACGGCCAGCCACGTCCGAAGGTGACGTGCGGGCCGTCCTGCGTCTCGATGACATAGGTGTCGGTCACGGTGCGATACCGCTCGAAGATCCGCTGCCCGTGCGTCGCGGGCGTGATCGGGTCGGCGGTCGCCGACAGGATGAGTACCGGGAAATCGGCGTGG
>DATHTG010000048.1:0-8909 GCA_035463515.1 Candidatus Limnocylindrales bacterium | reverse complement strand
CTGCTCGTCGCTGCCCCAGGTGACGACCGGGTACTGCGACAGGATGTGGACCGACAACGACACGGCCATCGCCATGTCTGCGGCGCCCATCTCCTCCATCACGAGCGTCCAGGCGCGGTACGAGAACCCAGCACCGCCGATCGATTCGGGGAACGGGGCTGCCGTGAGCCCGAGCTCGCCCATCTTGGCGAAGAGCGAGCGGGCATACCGCTCGGCCTCGTCGCGTTCGGTGGCGGAGGGAGCCAGCTCCCGCTGCGCGAAATCGCGCGCGGTCGCCTGGAGCAATCTCTCCTCGTCGCCCAGCGCTGGCGGTGCCGCGACCATCAGGACGTCTCGCGGGGGTAGGTGTAGAAGCCCTGCCCGGTCTTCTGGCCGAGATGTCCGGCATCGACGAGGTCGACGAGCACCTTCGGCGGGCGCATGTGCTCGAGTCCAAGGCCGTCCTCGAGGACGCGCATGATCCCGAGGCATACGTCGAGCCCGATGAAATCGGACAGCTCGAGCGGCCCCATCGGGTGGTTCAGGCCGATGCGTGCGCCCGTGTCGATGTCCTCGGCCGACCCGACGCCCTGCTCGTAGGCGCGCATCGCTTCGGCGAGGAACGGCATGAGGATCCGATTGACGATGAACCCGGGCCGGTCGGCCGACTCGATGACCTGCTTCCCAAGCTCGCCCGACAGACCGCGGATCGCGTCGACCGTGGCGTCGGATGTGTCGCCGGACCGGATCAGCTCGACGAGCGGCATCACCGGGACGGGGCTGAAGAAGTGCATCCCGACGAACCGTGTCCGCCGTTCCGGTGATACGGCGTCCGCCAGTCGGCGGATCGCGATCGAGCTCGTGTTCGATGCGAAGATCGCGGCTGGCTGCGCGGATCGGTCGAGCTCGCGCCAGAGCCTCGACTTGACGCCCAGGTCCTCGAACACCGCCTCGACGACGAGGTCCGCCTCGCCGACCGCGGAGACGTCGGCGGTCGCGGTGACTCGGGCCAGCGTTCCGTCGCGATCGGCGGCATCGAGCCGACCCTTGTCGACGGCACGCTGCAGATTCCCGGCGATCCGCTCACGACCGGCCTCCGCCCGAGCGACGTCCGGCTCGTACAGCGTCACGTGCTTGCCGATCGCGGCGTGGACCTGCGCGATGCCGTGGCCCATCAGGCCCGCGCCCGCGACGAAGACCCGCTCGATCGTCACGGGTCGAGTGTACGGCGCGCGCGAGTCGTCGCGGCCTGCCGGCCGAGGCGAGCCATCCGACCCAACCACGTGAGCCGTACGAGCATCTGGACATGCGACACCACACTTGGGTGGCGGCAATCAGGTCGGAGGTAGGGACCAGGCGCCGTGGGATCGATCGCATCAGCCGAGGGAGACGCCGCGATCGCGGACGCGGACCTCGTCCTGCGCGCACGTTCCGGCGACGCCTTGGCGTTCGAAGCGCTGGTCAGGCCGCGGCTCGACCGGTGCTTCCGGCTCGCCTGGTCGATCCTTTCACACGACGCGGACGCGGCGGATGCGATGCAGGATGCCCTGGTCGCAGCGTGGCGACAGATACCTCGACTCCGCGATCCCGGCGCCTTCGACGGCTGGCTGAACCGGGTGGTCGCGAACGCAGCCCTCATGCAGCGACGTCAGCGGACCCGACGGCGAGAGGTCCAGGTCCGCCCCGCAGCTGGGCCTGGGCGCCTCGACGGGGGGGCCGATGAGGAGTTCACGGCTGGGCTCATCGACCGGGACGCTGCTCCCGATCGGATCGCCGATCACGATGCGATCGTTCGGGCGTTCGAGCGAGTCCGCCCCGAAGCTCGGTTGATCCTCGTGCTGCATCACGTCGACGAGCGCCCGGTAGCAGAGATCGCACGGATGCTCGGCGTGCCGACCGGCACGGCCAAGTGGCGGCTCCACGAGGCCCGCCGGGCGCTCGAGCGAGCGATGGAGGACGAGGCATGAGCGCCCCACGGCTCACCGACGAGCAGCTCAGCCTGGCACTCCGCGCGTACGTCCCGAGGCACGCCCCGGGTGGTAGTGCCGACCGGTTGGTGGAAGCGATCCGCGTGACGCCGCAGTCCCGGCCGCTGCCATTCGTCGTCGCGGGCCTCGGGGACGTCGACCCGATCGGCCGGCGTCGGAGCCTGCTCATCGCGGCAGCGCTTCTTGCGATCGCCGCCCTGGTCAGCGGTCTCGCCGCGGGTGCCTGGCGACTGTCCTCGGACGACCGCCATGACCTGTCCGTGGCGCCGCCTCCTGATGTCCAGGCGTATGCCGTATCCGTCGTCCAGGACTCTCCGGTGGTGAGGCCGATGGCCATCACGGTCACCGCCGATCACGGCTACTCGTCCTTCGGCGACCGTATCGAAGGCCCGGTCAAGACGCGGATCCATATGGATGGTGCGGGAAACGTCCGGATCGAGCACTTCGCCACGGCCGACGCGAGCCAACCGGATACCTACAAGATCGTCACAGCCGACCGCATCGTGGAGCTGGCGAGACAGGGCAGCGAGTCCGTCTGGCTAGATGAGCCGTTCGACGGAGACCCACGGATCTGGATCTTCCAGGAACTCGCGGCGTATATGGGAGTCCCGGACGTCCTCGACTGCGAGATGACGACACCCGACGCCTCGTCGGCCTGGCGGTACGTCGGCCTCGAATCCGTGATCGGGCGGCCGGCTCACCACATCTTCTGCGGCGGCGAGTTCTGGATCGATTCCGAGACGCGTCTCATCCTCCGCAGCCGGGGCCCACTGACCCCGGACGGCCAGCCCGCCAACGACACGACGCGGACCATCGAGGTCACGGCGCTCGAGCTTGCGGATCAGCCGGCTGCACTGTTCGACGTGGCCAAGCCGATCGGTCTCCGCAGCATCACGCGCCAGGCACTGCAGGCGTATGAGGAACGGGTCCATCAGGAGGCCGCTTGCGCTGCGGACCCGGTCTGCTCGGCACCGGAGTTCCCCGTCGTCCCGCCGCCGGCCGCGACGGACCCCGAGCCGCCGGCGGGTCCCGACGAGATCGTCGCTGCGGCTATCGAGGCGCGGGAGCATGTCCCGCCCATCCATCTGACGGTCGCACGCTGGCGATCACGAGGCGGCACGGTGGGGGAAGACCGACTCTTCTACGCCGGACCGGATCGGTTCCGCGTCGAGCTGAGTGCGGATCGCCTGGCGGGAATGCCCGCACGGACGAGCATCTGGGCTGGCGAGTCTGGCGTGTGGGATTCGCGGACGGATGACCGAGGCGAACCGTTCTGGCTCCGCCTCACGAACGGTCGGAACATCGGCGACGCCGGATACATGTGGCTCGAGGGGATGCTCATGACCCTGCCGGAATGCGGTCCAGCACGTGGCCTCCCACCCTCCGTCCGCGGGCCCCGATGGCAACACCTCGGCGTCGATCGGATCGGCGGCTTCACCGCCGATCACATCACCTGCGGTGACGCAGACCTCACCTGGACCGTCGACGGCAACGAATACGGCTGCGGGTGCACCGGTATGGAGTTCTGGGTCGACCGCGCGACGCACCTCGTGGTCCGCCGGATCGTGCCTGGGGAAGGCAACGGCGCCGTCGAGGTCCGGGAGATCGTCGACCTTGCCTTCGCCGGATCGCCTGATGATCTCTTCCGTCCGCCGGATGACGCGATCATCGAGGTCCAGCCAGCGCCGGATCCCGCGTTGGCATCGCCCGCCCCGCGTCCGGAGCCGATCGGATCCTGAGCCTACGTCCCCGACGGAGTGATCCCACGCCGGCTGGATCGCGCCGACCAACCCAGCAACAGGACGAAGCCCGCCGCGGATGCCGCCGCCCCGGTCAGGAAGACGCCGGCGAATCCGACCCTCGCCGCGACGATGCCGAGGATCGCCGGCGCGACGCCGAACGCGAGGTCGAGGAACGCGCTCGCCGTCCCGACGACCGAGCCGCGTTCCATCTCCGAGACGCGCGATACGGCCAGCGTCAGCAGGCCCGGCATCAGGAACGCCACGCCTGACGCGAACGCGACGCTCCCGAGCAGGATGCCGGTCTGACTTGGCAGGAGCGCCAGGATGGCCAGCCCGACCGCCCCGACGATGAGCGCGCCACCCGAGACCCGGACCGGCCCGACCTGATCGGGCAGCTTGGCGAAGATCACCCGGAGGCCGATGACGAGACCGGCGTAGATCGCCAGCGGCAGACCGGCCCCGTCCATCCCGACCTGGGCCGAGTACAGCGGCAGGAACGCGAGGAACCCGGCCATGCCGGTCGTCCCCGCGAGGATGAGGATGCCCGGGAAGACGGCGGCTGGATGGAACAGCCGGGACCGGGTCGGCTCATCGCCGCGCTTGAGGATCGTCGGCGACGTCTCCGGGACGAACCGCGCGAGGATGACGGCCACGAGCGTCAGGCCGAGGGCCACCAGCCAGACTGCCCCGAAACCCCCCGCACCACGGACGATCTCCCCGATCGCCGGGCCGATCCCGAGCCCGACGTACAGCGACAACGACAGCAGGTTGAGCGCCTCTCCCCGGCGATCCTCGGGTGCGAGATCGGCTCCCGCCGCGAACACCGCGACGAAGAAGAAGGCCTCGGCGATCCCGAGGAGCGCTCGGGCGACGACGAACAGCGCGAGGCTGTCGACGAACAGGTGCACGACCAACGCCCCGCACGACATCAGCGCACCCGCCATCACCAGCGGTCGGCGACCGAACCTGTCGGCCGCCCAGCCGACGACCGGGCGCAGCACGAGTGCGCCCACCGCGAATGCTCCGTAGGCGATGCCCGCACCGATCTCATCGGAATGGAGGGGTCCCGTCGTGAACGGCGCGACCACAGGCAGAACGACACCACCCGCGACGAAGAACACGAGCGAGGTGAGGCCGAGGAGGATGAAGGGCCTCGTGAGGAGCGTCGCGCCCTCGTTCGGGCCGGACGTCATCGATGCGTCGAAACGGCGTCGAGGAGTCGATCCGCGGCCGCGTATGGGTCGACCCGATGCTCGGCGACATCATCGATCACGGAATCGGCGAGCGGGGCGAGGTCGGGCGCGCGGAGACGGTCGGCCAGACGATCGGCAAGGACGCCCTGGACCTGCGCTCGCGCCCGCGCGCGCCGGGCGTCACTGGTCAACCCGTCTCGCGAGGCCTGACGATGTCGATCGAGCGACGCGAGGAGTCCGGGGACGCCATCGCCGGTCGTCGCGGTCGTGACGAGGACCTCCGGGCGCTTGGGCGCTGGCCGGTCGGGCCGCTTGTCACCGCGGGCCACGGTCGGGACGAGCATCGCGCGCAGCTGCGCCGCGGTTCGCAGGGCGCCGGGCTTGTCGCCCTTGTTGACGACGACGAGGTCCGCGACCTCGAGCAGTCCGGCCTTGATCGCCTGCACCTCGTCGCCCATCTCGGGTGCCTCGAGGACGACGGTCGTGTCGGCCGCCGCGGCCACCTCGACCTCGCTCTGGCCGGTCCCGACCGTCTCGATCAGCACGAGGTCGAAGCCCGACGCATCGAGGACGGCGGCAGCTGCGGTCGTCGTCGAGGCCAGACCGCCAGCGTGGCCGCGCGAGGCCATCGACCGGATGAAGACGTCGCGATCATCGGCGTACGACTGCATCCGGACGCGGTCGCCTAGGAGCGCGCCGCCGGTGATCGGCGACGATGGGTCCACGGCCACGACCGCGACGGGGCGACCGACGGCGCGAACCGCGGCGATCAACGCCGCGACCAGCGTCGACTTGCCCGAGCCCGGTGGTCCGGTGACGCCGACGATGTGCGCGCGGCCGGCCTTGGGATACAGCCGGCGGAGCGCGGACTCCGCGAGCGGTGTGCGGTTCTCGACCGCGGTCAGGAGTCGCGCGAGGGCACGTCGATCCCCGGCGATCGCGGCGTCGGCCAGCGACGCGGCATCGGCCGGGCCTGCCTCGGCCCCGACCGACGTGCGGGGAGTCGGGGACTCCCCCACCCTAGTCGCGCGGTCGCGCGTTCGCGCGGAGGAAGTCGGCGACGGACGCGATCGTCGTGCCCGGCCCGAAGACGGCGGCGACGCCGGCATCACGAAGCGGCTCGACGTCGTCGTCGGGGATGATCCCGCCGACCGTGACGAGAACGTCATCGAGGCCGTTGTCCTTGAGCAGCTTCGTGATCCGTGGCACGAGCGTCATGTGGGCGCCCGAGAGGATCGACAGGCCGACGACGTCGACGTCTTCCTGGAGCGCCGCGGTCGCGACCATCTCCGGCGTCTGGCGCAGCCCCGTGTAGACGACCTCGAAACCCTCGTCCCGCAGACCGCGCGCGAGCACCTTGGCCCCGCGGTCGTGGCCATCGAGTCCGGGCTTCGCGATGAGCACCTTGATGGGCCGGTCGGGCATGGCGGGATTGTAGGGGCTAACGAAGCGCGGCCTGGACCTCCGGGAGGTGCTCCTCGTAATGCTCGTAGGTGTTGCCTGCGACCACGTGTTCGACCCACCCGTCATCATCGAGGCCATCGAGTGAGGCGACCGCGTCGCGGAGACGCCCATACGACGCCCGTAAGGACACCAGGATCCGGTCGGGCGGCAGATCCGCGGTCTCGGCCGCGACGCGCGCGTTGAATCGGTCGTCGTCCTCTTCGACCTTCGGCTGCGAATGACCGGTCGCACCGAAGCGATGGACCCGGAAGGCCGTCGCCTCGTGCCAGCCCGTCACGTGGGCGAGCATCGCCGCGAGCGTCCACCCGGACGGGGTCGGAGCAGCGAGCGCGGCGCCATCGAGCTGGTCCACGGCGCCGCCGAATCCGGCCCACGCGGCGTCCATCCGTTCCAGCAGGGCGTCGCGCGCCGCCGGCGCGTCGGTCATCCCTCGATCGTCGACTTGCGGGCGAGGTGGTCGAGGAACTCCGACCGCGTCCGGTCGCGTGTCCGGAACAGCCCCAGCACCGACGAGGTTGTCATGATCGTCCCGGGCTTGCGCACCCCGCGCATCACGGCACACAGGTGCGTCGCCTCGAGCACGACGCCGACACCCTGGGGCTCGAGGCGCTCCTGGAGGAACTCGGCCACCTGCTGCGTGAGCCGCTCCTGCACCTGCAGCCGCCGCGCGAACATCTCGACGATGCGCGGGATCTTCGAGAGCCCGATCACCCGTCCGCGCGGGATATATGCGACGGATGCCGTGCCGAAGAACGGCAGCAGGTGGTGCTCGCACAGCGAGTAGAAGGGGATGTCCTTGACGATCACCATCTCGCTGTAGTCGACATCGAAGATCGCGTTGTTGATGAGCCGTTCGGCGTCGACGTGGTACCCGGCGGTCAGCTCCGTGTACATCCGATGGACCCGCTCGGGCGTGCCGAGGAGACCCTGACGGTCGGGGTCCTCACCGATCTCCTCGAGGATGCGGCGGACCGCCGCCTCGACCCGACCGTTGTCGGGGTGGACCTCCCCGTCGTGATCACGGCCGCGCGAGCCGGTGATGTCGTCGATGGCGACGCTCGTCTCGCCGATCTCGGACTCGATCTCGTCGACGAGGCGACGGACGTGCGGGGGCAGGTCGGTGCTGGCCATGGTCGTGGGATGGTACGCCGGGGCGCCGCTTCGGGTCGCTATAGGCGGTCAGAGGCAGACGGGCGGTAGGACCGGCAGATCGACCAGACATTCCTCCGGGGTCGGCGTCGGCTCCGGGGTGGGGTCGGGCGTCGGTTCGGGCGTCGGGTCAGGCGTCGGCTCCGGTGTGGGCGGCGGTGTCGGGTCCGGCGTTGGATCTGGCGTCGGGTCAGGCGTTGGATCCGGCGTCGGCGGCGGTGTCGGTTCCGGGGTCGCTGGAGGCGTGTCCTGTGGCGTCGGCTCGGGTGTCGGCGCGCGTGTCGGCGCCGGGGTGTCCTCGGGGGTGGGCTCGGGCGTCGGTGCCCGTGTCGGACGCGGCGTGTCCCCCGGCGTCGGCTCGGGCGTCGGCGCGGCCGTGGGAGCAGGTGTCCCGCCAGGTAACGGCGTGGCGGGCGGCGTAGGCAGTGGCGTGCCACCCGGCAACGGTGTAGCAGAGGGCGTGATCCCGGGCGGGGCCGGCGAGCCGGTCGTGACTCCGGGCGGGAACGTCCCGTCGGGTGTCCCCGGTGTCGTGCCCGGCGCGATTCCTCCCGTCGGTGACCTCCCATCGGGCGAGCCCGGCGGTGTCCTGCCATCGGTCGTGACGCCCGGCGCCTCGCCCGCCGGCGGGATCGTCCCTTCTCCGCCCGGCCCTCCCGAGCCTTCTCCGCCCGGGCCTCCCGAGGCGACCGCACCCTCCACGGAACCTGGGCCGACGGAGCCTGCCGGGCCGGCAAGGAACGGCGGCACGAATACGAGGCCTGGCGCCCCGGGTCCTGCCGCCCGGGGGATCGTGGCCGAAAGGGCACCTGCCACCAGGACTGCGATGAGGAGCCCGAGCCCAAGACCGATCGCCGTCTGGCGATACAGCGGATCGATGCGACCGAGGGACATCGGCCGTCGGAAGGTGCCCGATCCGCGTCCCGGGAGATGCGCGGCGCCGATCCAGGCGAACAGCGCGCGCGGGTCGAGGCGACCGCGAAGAGATCCCGCGTGGATCTTGCGAGATGCGGCGGAGGCGTCGAACTGCCCGAACGCAAGCCTCGAAGGGCGACCGAGCCGGCCGATATGCATGATCCTGCTAAGGGGTCTCCTCCTGACGGGCCCACAGCTCGGCCCGTGACCGGGTCAAAACCTAGGCGACGCGACCCGACGGCCGCTCGCCACTCTCCGCGGGGCAGGGTCACAACGACGTTTCGGCTCCGAGGAGCGACGTCGACGGCCGAGGAGCGACGTCGGCGGCACGCACGGCCCTGGGGATCGCCGGGACTGGGACGCTTCCGCGCGACGGTCGTCAGCGCGTCAGAGGCAGATGGGCGGGAGGACCGGCACGTCGATCAGGCATTCCTCGGGGGTCGCCGTCGGTTCTGGCGTCGGCTCCGGCGTCGGGGCTG
>DATHTG010000047.1:0-2518 GCA_035463515.1 Candidatus Limnocylindrales bacterium | reverse complement strand
GGTGACCGGGCTCGTCCGGGACGGCGACCGGGTCGTGGGTGTCGAGACCGCCGCGGGCCGGATCTCGGCAGGCGTCGTCGTGTCGGCGGTCGGTGGCCGCATCACGGCCCTCGCCGCGCAGGCCGGGCTCCGGCTCCCGGTCCGGACGCACCCGCTCCACGCGTTCGTTACGAACGACTACCAGCAGGGCTTCGGCGCGATCGTCGCGAGCACCGAGCTGAACTGCTACGTGTCGCAGACGGAACGCGGCCAGATGCTCATCGGGGCGGAGTTCGACGCGCAGCCGTCGTACTCGCGCCAGTCGTCGTTCGCCGCGCTGCGCAGCTATTCCCACAAGATCACCCGGATCCTGCCGTTCCTGCGCGACCTGCGGATCCTGCGGACCTGGGCAGGCATCTGCGACATCTCGGTCGACTTCTCGCCGATCATGGGCTTCACCGGTGTCGACGGCTTCCTCGTCACCACCGGTTGGGGCACATGGGGCTTCAAGGCGATCCCGGCCGGCGGCGAGGCGATGGCCGAGCTGGTCGCGACAGGCCGCACGCCCGACCTGATCGCCGCGTTCTCGCTCGACCGATTCGAGCGCGACCACGCCATGGCCGATCAAGGCTCGGCCGGGACGCGCTGATGCTGTGGCTCGATTGTCCGCGCTGCGGGCGGCGTCCACTGGAGGAGTTCTCCTTCGGCGGCGAAGTCCGTGAGGTGCCCGATTCGATCACGGACGCCGACCAGCGCGACTACGACGAGGTCTGGATCTTCGAGAACCCCGACGGCGTGACGACCGAGCGCTGGTTCCACGCGCACGGCTGCCGGCGCTGGCTCACGATCCGGCGGGACACGACGGTCGACCGAGTCCTCGAGGTGCTGGGCTGAGGCGTCGCTCGTGACCGGGCTGGCCGATCGGCGCATCGAGATCACGCTGCGCAATCGCGTGCTGTTCGGCGTGGGTCAGGTCGCGCGACTCGGCGAGGTCATCGCCGCCGCCGGTGGATCGAAGGTATTCCTGGTGACCGACCCCGGTGTGGTGGCGGCCGGCATCGCCGGCACGGCGCTCGCCGCCTCTGACGCGCCCGCGACCGTGTACAGCGATGTCGAGCCGAACCCGTCGGGCGCCACGATCGAACGTGGCGCCGCCGACCTCCGGCGATACGGGCTCGCCGACACGGTGATCGTCGCGATCGGCGGGGGATCCGCGATGGACGCGGCCAAGGCGATCTCCCTGTGCGCGGCGAACGACCGCCCGGTCTGGGAGCTCGAGTACGACGGACCGGATCTCGTCCCCGGCCGGCCGATCGTGGCCATCCCGACGACCGCCGGCACTGGGTCCGAGGCCCATCCGTTCTCCGTCATCACCCACGAGGAGATCGGGCGCAAGGACTACATCGGCCACCCGTCGCTGCTCCCGAAGACCACCATCCTCGACCCGGCACTCACCGTCGGCTTGCCGCCTGCCGTCACGGCGGCCACCGGCGTCGACGCGATGACGCATGCACTGGAGACGCTCCTGTCGCGGAACGGCAACCCGTTCGCCGAGGCAACGGCCATCGGCGTGATCCGGACGGTCCACGAGTGGCTGCCACGCGCGATCACCGACGGGTCGGACCTCGAGGCGCGGTCGCAGATGTTGATGGGCGCCCACCTCGCGGGTGTGGGGCAGGCCAGCGGCACCGGAGTGGGGCTCGTCCATGCGCTCGGGCACTCGCTCGGGACACGCGGAAAGCTCGCGCACGGCACCGCGCTGGCCGTGATCCTGCCCGAGGTGCTCCGGTTCTACGCCGAGGAAGCCGGGCTGCGGGACCGAGAGCTGGCACTCGTCGGCGTCGCGCTCAGGGCCGCAAGCCCGACGGAGGAGCCGGCGACGGCCGCCGGCGCGGCGATCGGCGAGCTGGGGCGGTTCCTTGCGAGCGTCGGCCAGCGTCATCGACTCCGAGCGCTCGGCTTCGATGAGGCGGGACTCGACGTCGTGGCGCATGACGCCATCGACGACGTCGCGATCCGGAACTCCCCGCGGCTTCCGACGCTGGATCAGGCCCGCGCGATCCTCGCCTCGGTCGCCTAGTGAAGGGTTTGCCCACGGCCTGACGCCATACTCGGTGAACGCGGCAGATGCCCGCGTCACGAGCCGAGGGGTCGGCGTTGACGTCCGAACTCGTCGAGCGCGCACAGCGAGGCGATCGCGAGGCCTTCGATGACCTCGCCACCGCCGCATACCACCGCCTGTACGCGATCGCGAGGCGGATCCTCCGCGATGGGTATGCCGCAGAGGATGCCGTCCAGGACGCCCTCGTCCGAGCCTGGCGCGACCTTCGCGGTCTCCGTGACCGCGATCGATTCGACGCCTGGCTGCATCGACTCCTCGTCCACGCCTGTGCGGATCATGTCCGGCGGACGCGGCGGCAGCGTCTCGAGGTGACGATCGACTCGATCGATCGACCGGATCCTCACGACGACGTCGGCCGCATCGTCGACCGCGACCAGATCGAGCGGGCGTTCCTCACGCTCTCCGTCGAGCACCGGG
>DATHTG010000046.1:0-4649 GCA_035463515.1 Candidatus Limnocylindrales bacterium | reverse complement strand
AAAAGGACGGCGACGCCACGGCGTCGATCGTGAAGGAGCATCGAGTGGTTCTCCGGTAGCGGATGGCCGGCCGGAGGGGTCGCGTCGGACACGCAAGACCCCTCGCTTCGACAGTCGAAGGAGGGGTCAGGTGATGCGCTGCACGTGCCTGCCTACCTTTCTCTCGAAGGTTCGAGCATGCACCGCGGGGTCGGCGACCGGACTTCCGCCCGAGGGCGGTTCACCGTAGCGGGACTGTGCCGGAATCACACCGGCTTCGCGACCACGCGGCGTTCGTCTTGAACGACGGCCGGAGCGTAGCACACCGCGTCCGCGGCCCCGGATAACTGGCAGTGAAGGCGCCGTCCCTAGGATGCGTGCCTCGCCCCCAGCCCGCCGGTCGACCAGTCCGCCGGTTGGAGGCGTCCCAGCATGGAGACACGATGGGCCCGTCGGCTCGGCCCCGCGATCGCGGCCGTGGCGGCGGTCGCGGCGATCGCTTCGACGACCGCCGGGGCACCACCACCGATCTGGGATCCGCCGGACTGTCCGGGATCGCCGGCGGTCCGTGGGAGACCGACAGGGGCCTGGTTCCGGCTCGATCCGGACCTCTCCGCCGGGGTGCTCATCGGCCAGCGGCTGACGCTCGGGGATGCCGAGCGTGCGACCGAATGGCGCATGGACCTCGACGCCGAGTCGTTTTCGGCGGGCCCCCGCGGCGGGACCGTGCTCGTCGGGACGGACGATGGACGGTCGTCACGACTGTCGCTCATCGATGTCGTCGGCGGGTGCCGGTGGCCGATCGGGACGACGCGCGACGTCGTGCGCAGCGCGGTCACGACGCCAGATGGCGCGGGCATCGTCGAACACCGGG
The DNA here is from genome assembly GCA_035463515.1 of Candidatus Limnocylindrales bacterium. Classification (GTDB taxonomy): domain Bacteria; phylum Chloroflexota; class Limnocylindria; order Limnocylindrales; family CSP1-4; genus SPCO01. Next base: position 3,796 of record DATHTG010000046.1, on the reverse strand, counting down.
TCGACCGCGGGTCACGAACCGACCTTGGGGTCTGGCGCCGGGCGTTCGACGGAGGCGGCTCGACCCGACTCCTCGCACCGATCGCCGCCGACGAGCGGTTCGGCCCGACCTGGATCACGGAGCTTGCCTGGAGCGAGGACGGCGGGAGCCTCGTCGTCGCGTCGTGCGGTGAAGTGGCGTGCAGGTATCGGATCGTGCCGGCGACAGGCGGGGCGCTCACGAGCATCGCCGACCCGACCCTCGGGGCGATGGTCGGCGTGGCGGAGGGCCGCCTCATCGTTCGCGGCTCGTGCCGCGGGTTACCGTGCCCGCTCGTATCCCGGGAAGCGTCGGGCGTGGCGACCGCGGTCCTCGATCCGCAGGCCGGTCTCGCCGTGATGTCTCGTGACGCTCGCGGCGGGATCGTCGTGGTCTACGAGACCCAGGGCGGGTTGCAGGCGATCCGCCCGGACGGGACAGACGCACGTGGCATCGCGATGCCGCCCGAGGGACTGCGGCTCGTCGCCGGGGTCCGCTGGTCGGCAAGTGGTGCGGATCACACACCGGATCGTCTCGTCTTCGGCCCCGAGGGCCGCGTGCCCGTCGACGGTCCGAGGACCGCGGTCCTTCGCGCGGTCGACATCGATGACGCCGTCGTCGTTGGTGAGGTGCTTCGATGATCACGTTCGCAGACCGACGCGGTCGACGCACGATGGCGATCACCCTCGCCGGGCTCCTATCCCTGACGGCCGCCGGCGCGGTTGCCGCCCACGGACCCGATCCGATCCTGGGCGGCAGCCTGTGGACCCAGAACCAGGCGCTGCAGTTCCGTTGGCGCTCGGGCTCCGAACCGCCCGCGGCCATCCGCACGGCGATCCTCGCCGCGGCAAAGGACAGCAACGACAGTCGCGCGTCGCGGGCAGCCACGTTCGGCTACGACAGCACCTCGTCGAACCCGATCGGGTATGGGACCGGGACATGCGGAGTGAACGGTCTCGGCTGCTTCACGCGTTCGGCGCCGACCGGCTTCACGATGTGGCTACGCGAACACGGCCGGGTCTTCGACTGGGGCACCCTGCGCTGGTGCCAGATGCTGTCCTCCCCGACCAACGGCTGCTACGACGCCGAGACGATCGCGCTCGATGAATTCGGGCATGTCGAGATCCTCGATCACCACCTGAATCACGACGACGATCGCGACTACACCGACGCCGTCGTCCAGACGTTCTCGCGGACCCGGGCGAAGACGGGCTGGGACATGCACGAATACGGTCCCTGCGACACCGCCACCCTCCAACTGAAGTACGACGTGCCGCTCGCCGCGTCGCCGTACTCGACCTGCCTCGATCTTGCGACCGTGCTGACGCTGTCGGCGAACGACACGTCGATCCCGTACAACGGCTCGGTCACGATGACCGCGGCGCTCAAGGTCGCCACGGACAGCGCCTATGGACGGGTGAGCGCGAACGCCGTCTCGGGCAGGACGGTCCGACTGCAACGGCGAGCCCTCGGGTCTTCGACGTGGGCGGCGTTCACGACGCTCAATCCGACGACGCCGACCGGCAGCTACGTCGCGTCGTTCCGTCTCACGGCGACCGCCGACTTCCGGGCGGTCTTCTCGACGCCCAGCTCTGAAGGGCTTCGTGGCGACACGAGCCCGACCGTGCGCATCACGGTCGCGCCGTGCACCGCGAACTGCCCCGATCCGTTGACAGCAGGGTGAAGGAGAGCCGCATGGGTATCCGTCGGACGACCGCGCTCATCGGGCTGCTCGTGGCGGCCTGTGCCGGTCCACGAGCGACACCCTCCTCGCCACCCCCCGCCACGGTCCAGCCGACGCCGTCGCTCCCGGCAGTGTCCACGACGGTGTCCCCGGTCTCGACCGCGTCAGCGGTCACACCGGCGGATATGCCGCCTGACGCGAGCCTGGCCGCCGAGGGCGGCGACCCGGTGACCGGACAGCTTGGGACCTACACGTGGCGCGATGGCGGATCGGACAGTCCGTGGCTCCCTGGAGCCCGGATGACCGCGGGAGCGGGCGAGCCGTTGACGATGACGCTCGAGCCGGCGGCAACGCTCGAGTCGTGGCGCGCGCGACTGGTCCCGGCGACCGCGGATGGGCCTGCGGGCGCCGTCGTCCTCGGTCAAGGCTCGGGGCCGCTCGTCTTCACGGCTCCGGCGCCAGGGGAATGGACGGTCGAGGTCGCCGTCGTGTTCGCCGATGCACTCGGCGACGCGAGCTACTTCTGGCGACTCGAGGTCACGTAGCGATGTCGGTCGCGCGTGCCGCCCACGGGGGCGGCACCACGGGTCAGGCCTCGGTCCCCACCGTCTGGCCTGCGGAGAAGATCGACACCTGCGCGTCGTCGGGCAGCATCACGCCGAAGACCTTCTGGAGAGCGAGCGTGTGAGCGCACGATCCCCAACTCTCGAAGTAGTGGCAGGTGCAGCGCCACTGACCGGCGTCGAGGGCGACATGGTGCGTGTCGTTATCGCCGCGAAACGTCAGCGAGAGACGATCGATGGTCATCCGATCGAGCTCTCGCGCATAGCGATTCGCCTTCTCGACCTTGCCGATGAGGGAGCTGTGCATCTCGTGCATCCTCCGTCGCCACCAGGGCGCTCTCGAGGCCGCCGTCCGGTCTGCACCATCGACCGGTGGTAGCGGTCGCGTCCCTGAAGCCTACACCGGGAGCCCGCCGGGGTCACCCCCGAATCGTCCCAAGGTCAGGGCGCGTTCGTCCCCTCCCGACCGAAGTCGTCCTCGATGCGGATCACGTCGTCCAACTCGGGTGTCGACACCTCGACCAGCTCGCATCGTTCGATGGCCTCGAACCGGTGGACCCGGCCCGTCGGGATGCGCCGCGCCTCTCCGGGACCCAGCTCGTGCTCCCGTACGACGCCCGCATCGTCCTCGAGGTACAGCCGCAACCGGCCGTCCCGCACGAGGATGCTCTCGTCCTTGATCTCGTGGCGCTGGAGCGACAGTCGCTTGCCGGTCTCGATGACGAGGACCTTGCCCACGTAGCGATCCGTTCGGGCCCAGATCAGCTCGTGACCCCAGGGCTTGTCGACCCGACGGTCCGTCACGTGCCGCGCACCAGCCGCTCCCCGGCGACGAGCATCGCATCGCGGGCCTCCGCCGACGTCGCCTCGGTGTAGACGCGGACGAGTGGCTCGGTGCCAGAGGCCCGGATGAGCAGCCACGAGCCGTCGGCGAGGAAGAACTTGTAGCCATCATTCGTGTCGAGCCCGACGGTCCGCTCCACGGCTTCCCCCGCCAGCTCGGACGGGCCGCCGGCCGCGAGATCCACCAGCAGCCGGCGCTTCACAGCGGGATAGTCGGCGCGGTCGACGTGGACGTCGACCCGGCGGTAGAACGACGGCCCCGCTACCTCGTGGAAACGGGCGATCACGCTGGACACCGGCCACCGCCCGGCGGCCTTCTCGCGCAGGAACAGGTCGAGCAGGAGGAGGTCCGCGTAGATCCCATCGCGCTCGGGGAGGTGCATCCCGAACCCGAAACCGCCCGATTCCTCGGCACCCATCATCGCCCCGGTCTCGATCATCTTCGGACCGATGAACTTGAACCCGACCGGCGTCTCGTGAGTCTCGATCCCGTACCGCTCACCCAGGCGGGCGGCCATGGACGTGTTGTTGACGCTCACGACGACCGGGTCGCGCCAGCCGCGGTGCTCGGCCAGGTAGTACATGAGGAGTCCCGTGACCTCGAGCTGGTGGATGAACGTCCCGCGCTCGTCCGCGGCTCCGGCGCGGTCCGCGTCCCCGTCGAGGAACAGGCCCAGGTCGTAGGTGC
>DATHTG010000045.1:0-10172 GCA_035463515.1 Candidatus Limnocylindrales bacterium | reverse complement strand
ACGTCGGCGACGCCCGCCATGACCGCCGACATCGTGGCGAAGTGGGCGCCGACCTCCCCGGCGAGGAGTCGGGCAAGGCTGGTCTTGCCCGTACCGGGAGGCCCCCACAGCAACAGCGATGCGAGGTGGCCTCGGGCGATCGAGCGCCGTAGCGGGCCGCGCTCACCGACGAGGTGCTCCTGCCCGACGAACTCATCGAGTGAGCGTGGGCGCATCCGGGCAGCCAACGGCTGGCGCTCGGGCGGTGGCTGGAAGAGCGCCTCGGGCCGCGCGCCGACAGGGCGTCGCGTACTTGGCATGTGGTCGATGGTAGCGCGGCTGCTCGGGCCGGCCGCCGCGTGATCAGCCGATCAGGACGTCAGAGCTGGCCGGCGCCGCTCGCCTGGACGACGATCCAGATCGCGAAGAGGAGTGCGATGAGCGAGCCTCCGATGACAGCGATCTTCCGGACATCGCGAGCGACGTAGGCGTACTCATGGCTGGCTCGTTCGGCGATCGACCCGCTCCGGACGCGGATTTCGGTCTCCACCGGCCGGCGCGACCGTTCGCGCGCTCGGGTGATGTTCGTCTCGGCGGCGCGCTCGGAGGCGAGGATCTCCGCCTCGAGCTCGGCCGCTCGGGCCTCCTCGGCGGCCGTCAACGACGTGCTCGGTGATCGGCTTGGCCCGGTCGTCGGTTGCGGCGCGGCCGACCCGCGGCGTTGCAGCCTGGCCCGCTGACCCGGTCGGGTCGAACTGCCGCGTACGCGTTTGGCCATGGTCGCGAATGGTCCTCCGGGACGGGTCGGTGGAGGCGGCGGCGACGCCGTCGATCGTGGGTCGGCCGCCAGCGCGGCAGAGGATAGCACCGCCGCGCTCGGCACCAACCGGGTGAGTGCCGGACAAGAGGTGACTGCTAGACTCGCGCCGACCTGCGCGTGGGGAGGACGTCGCCATCGATCTGAATTCGCAAGTGTCCGGGAGCATCGGCCCGATCGTCGCGGCGCTCATCGCGGCGATCCTCGTTCTGGCCCTGGCGGTCCTCTGGCTGCTGCGCCAGGTGCGGGTGCTTCGGACAAGGCTCCTCGGGCTCACGAGGGGTGAGGACGGTGACCTCGGTGACGTCCTCGGAGCACACCTCGAGCGGGTGTACGAGCTCGGACGCGAGGTCGAGCGGCTTGGGACCCGGACCGGCCGCCTGGAGTCAGGCGCCGTTCGCGCCTTCCAGCGCGTCGGGCTGGTCCGGTTCAATCCGTTCGAGGACACCGGAGGTAACCAGAGTTTCGCGCTGGCGCTCCTCGACGCCGAGGGCAATGGATGGGTGTTGTCCAGCCTCCACGCGCGAACGGGGACACGCGTATACGCCAAGGCGATCCGCGGCGGTCGATCAGATGGCGCGCTGTCGGACGAAGAGACGGCCGCGATCAAGCAGGCGACAGCCTGACAGCCTAGGTGTCACAGCGGTCGGCGATGGTGCGGACATGGCCCCCATCGTCGAACCGACACCACGATCCGAAACCACCGGCGTGAACCGGCCCAGCGTCCGCGCACGGCGCCGCGGACCGACGCCGCTGGAGCAGATCCCAGCCTGGCGAGAGCTCGTGCCGGTCATGGACCCGGCGATCGCCCGCCCCGTCGTCCAGGAGGGGATGGACGGTCTCCTCGGTGGCCTTGATCCCGACCAGCTCCGCGCGGTCACGCACGAGGACGGGCCCTTGCTTGTCGTCGCGGGAGCGGGCACCGGCAAGACCCAGGTCATCACACGCCGGATCGCCTGGCTGATCGCGACGCGCCGAGCGAAGCCATCGGAGATCCTCGCTCTCACGTTCACGGACAAGGCGGCGGACGAGATGGCGGTGCGTGTCGATCAGCTCGTCCCGTACGGCTATACGGATACGCAGATCGCGACGTTCCACGCCTTCGGCGATCGCCTCATCCGCGAGCACGCGCTGGAGCTCGGGCTGCCACCCGACGTGCGGGTCCTTTCACGCGCCGAAGCGGTGATCTTCGTACGCGAGCATCTCTACGAGTTCGAACTCGATGCCTATCGGCCGCTCGGCGATCCGACCCGCTTCCTCGCCGCCCTCGTCACGCTGTTCAGCCGCTGCAAGGACGAGGACATCACGCCCGAGACGTATCTGGCGCATGCCGATCGACTCACGGCGGAAGCGACGGCCACCGGGCGAGCCGCAGGCGTCGACGACGCAGCGACACTGACGGAAGAGGCGTCACGTCAGACCGAGCTTGCCCGCGCGTACGCGCGCTATCAGGAACTCCTGGCCGCGAACGGCTTCATCGACTTCGGCGATCAGGTCGCGCTGGCCCTCCGCCTGGTCCGCGACTCGGCGGTCGCCCGCACGGCGATCGCGAAGCGGTTCCGATACATCCTCGTCGACGAGTTCCAGGACACGAACCGTGCACAGGCCGAGCTCGTGACCCTCCTTGCCGAGGCGCATCGGAACATCACGGTCGTCGGCGACGACGATCAGGCGATCTACGCGTTCCGTGGCGCCGCGATCGAGAACATCCTCGACTTCCACGACCGGTACCCGGCGGCACGGACCGTGGTCCTGCGTCGGAACTACCGGTCGCTCGGCCCGATCCTCGACGCCTCCTATCGGCTCGTCCGATTCAACGATCCGGAGCGTCTCGAAGTCCGGACCGGGATCACCAAGCGTCTCCGAGCCCAGCGGCGCGACCGGGTCGCCTCGCCGGTCAGGCTCGAAGCGTTCACGACCGGCTCGGAGGAGGCGGACTGGATCGCCGCGGACATCGCGTCACGGGTGGTCGCCGGAGCCGCGCCCCGTGACCACGCCGTCCTGGTGCGCGCCAACGGCCACGCCGACGGGATCCTCCGTGCGCTGAACGTTGCAGGTGTCCCGTGGCGGTTCTCCGGTTCGTCCGGCCTCTACTCGCGGCCAGAGGTGCGGCTGCTGCTCGCCTTCCTGCGGACGATCGCCGATCGGCACTCGAGCGTGGATCTCTATGCGCTCGCGGCATCCGAGGTGTACGCGATCCGGCCCGACGACCTCACCGGCATCGTGAGCATGGCGCGGCGCCGGAACCGGTCGACGTGGGACGTGCTCGAGGAGCTCGAGCGGCAGCCGGGGATCCTCCGGCTCGCTCCCGCGTCGCGGGACGCTGTCCATCGCCTCGTGTCGGACGTCACGCGGTTCGCAGCGCTCGCCCAGGAACGACCAGCAGGCGAGGTGCTCTATGCGTTCCTGCGTGACAGCGGACTGCTGACACGCCTCGCGGCCACGGCGACGACCGCTGCCGACGAGGGCCTTGGCAACATCGCGCGGTTCTTCGACCTGATCCGCGACCAGTCGGCCGTCCTCGCCGACGACCGGGCCGTCTTCGTCGCGCAACACCTCCAGACGCTCATCGACGCCGGCGATGACCCGGCGACGGCCGATCTCGACCCGGATGCGGACGCGGTGGCGGTCCTGACCGTGCACAAGGCGAAAGGTCTCGAGTTCGGGGTGGTGTACCTGCCCGGCCTGGTGGCCGGCCGGTTCCCGGGCAACGGCCGCGGCGAGCCGTTGCCACTCCCCGCCGGGCTCGGGCGCGGTGAGCCGCTGACGCCGGAGCGGGCGATCGCCGAGGAGCGCCGCCTGTGCTACGTCGCGATGACCCGGGCACGGGATGAGCTGATCCTCACCCACGCCGCGGACTACGGCGGGTCGCGTGCGCGCCGGATCTCGCCGTTCGTGCTCGAGGCGCTGGACCTGCCCGCCTCGGAGGCCGCGCCCGGTCTCGGCGCAGTGATCCCCACGCCCGAGGAACGGATCGCCCGGTTCGCCTCGGTCGACGCACCGGTACCAGCCGCCCCGATCCGGCGCGATGAGCCGTTGATGCTGAGCTTCGGGCAGGTCGACGCCTACCTCACCTGCCCGCTCCGGTACAAGTACGGCCACGTGCTTCGGCTTCCCACGCCGCCGCATCACGCGCTCATCTACGGGTCCGCGCTCCACAAGGCCGTCCAGGTCTTCCACCACCGCCACGCGAAGGGCCATGTGATGAGCGACGCCGAGCTCGATGAGGTGCTGGAGTCGGCGTGGTCGAACGAGGGCTTCGTGAGCCGCGAGCACGAGGAGGCACGGCTTCAGGCCGCACGCGAGTCGCTCCGCCGCTTCCGCGAGGAACAGCTGCGCCCGGACGCCGTCATCCCGACGTATGTCGAGCGAGAGTTCGCGTTCGATATCGACGGTGACCGCGTCCGAGGACGCTGGGACCGCGTCGACATCGAGCCGATCGGGGGCGATCGCGAGCAGCCGACGGGATCGACGGCGCCGACCGCCGATGTGGTCACGCCCACGCTCGGGATCATGGGTCGGGAGCGGGTGACGATCACGGACTACAAGACGTCCGACGTCCGCGACCCCGCGAAGGCGCGGCAACGCGCCCGGGAGTCCCTGCAGCTCCAGATCTACGCGATGGGCTACGAGGCGATGACCGGCCGGCTGCCGGACCAGGTCGCGCTGCACTTCCTGGACTCGGGGTTGGTCGGACGGGTCGACGTCGACCTGAAGCGCGTCGCGAAGGCTCGGGCGCGGATCTCGGAGGTCGCCTCGGGGATCCGTGCCGGCCGGTTCGAGGCGACGCCGGAGCCGATGGGCTGCAGCCGCTGCCCCTTCCGCGACATCTGCCCATCGAGCGCGTCTCGAGCGAGGTAGCGCGCATGCCCGCCGCGTCCTACGCCCTAGACTCGCTCGTCATGGAAGCCCGCGACCGGCTGATCAACCTCGCGGTCCTCGGTGCTGCGGCGGTCGTGTGGGTGCTGGTCGGGCTGATCGTGACCACCCGCGATCCGGTCGCGGACCCGGTCGCCGGGTTCATCGGCGCGGCGCTCATCGGGCTCGCGGTCGCACTGACGCTCATCCCGATCGCCTGGCTGCTCGTGTTCGCGCGGCACCGCCGCATCGCGTACCGGGGCGACTGGCTGCGCGCGGCTCGGCGGGGCGGCTGGATCGGCCTGATCGTCGCGATCTTCATCGTGCTGCGGCTCCAATCCGCCCTGGAGCTGCCGATCGCGCTGTTCATCGTGGCGCTGGCCGCGGTCGCCGAGGCCACGCTCTCCGCGGAGCGCTGAGCGCCCGGCGACCGCGGCCGTATAGGCTTGCGACCTCGGGCCTGTCCCGGTCGGGTCCGATCGATGCTACGCCCGGAGGATCTGTGCCCGACCGAACCGCCGTACGTCCCGCCGAGCCCTTCACCGACGTCAAGGAGCGTGTGGCCGAGGCCGTCGAAGCGGCGCGCGACGAGATCATCGACCTATCGCATCGCATCCATGCGGATCCCGAGCCTGCCTTCGAGGAGCATCACGCGGCCGCCTGGGTGGCAGAGGTCCTCCGGCGCCACGGATTCGACGTCGAGCACCCGGCGGGTAGCCTCGCCACGGCGGTCCGAGCGACCAAGCGCGGCGGGCGGGGTGGGGGCAAGCCGAAGGTGGGCGTGCTGGCCGAGTACGACGCCCTTCCCGGTCTCGGGCATGGCTGCGGCCACAACACCATGGCGGCCTCGGGTGTCGGTGCGGCGATCGCGCTGGCGGCCATCGCCGACGAGTTGCCCGGCGAGATCGTCTTCCTCGGGACGCCGGCCGAGGAGCGGGGGAGCGGCAAGCAGATCATGATCGACGACGGGCTGTTCGAGGGCGTCGACGCCGCACTCCTGTACCACCCGTGCGATCGGAGTCATGTCGAGAGCTTCCCGCTTGCGTCGGAGGACGTGACGGTCGTCTTCCACGGCCTCCAGGCCCATGCGTCGTCGGATCCGTGGAAGGGCAGGAACGCGCTGGACGCGATGGTCTCGCTGTTCTCGTCGGTCGGCCTGTGGCGCCAGCAGCTCCGCCCGACGGCGCGCGTCCACGGGATCATCACGGAGGGCGGCACTGCCGCCAACATCATCCCGGACCGCACGGCCGCGTGGTTCATGCTCCGCGCGGACGATCAGGACTATTACGACGAGATGAAGGCGCACTTCACGCGGATGGCCGAGGCTGCGGCCCTCGCCACCGGCACGACCGTCGACCTCGCGCACTCCGGCGGAGCGACGACGATGCGGAACAACGGGCCGCTGGTCGAACGGTTCCGCGCGAATATGGCGGCCTACGGCGTCGACGACATGGGCGACGACCCGAATGCCGGCAGCACCGACATGGCCAACGTGAGCTGGGTCGTCCCGACGATCCACCCCGACCTCGCGATCTGCGACGAGGGTGTGCCCGGGCATTCGATCGCGTTCCGCGACGCCGCCGCGTCACCCCGCGCGGACGAGACGACGCTCCTGGCGGCCACGCTCGTCGCTCAGACGGCCGTGGACCTGTTCCTGGACCCGACGCTGGTCGAGCGGGCATGGGCCGCCTTCCGCGACGACTGACGGAGACCCGCCATCGAGCGGGCCGAACGGCGGTGTACCATCGCGCCGGCGCGCCCCGCTGGACGCCCGGATCGCGAACCGGCGGCGCCCCGAACGAGACGGATCGCCCACGCTGCGGCCCGAGGGGACCGCGCCCCGTCTCCGGGAGGACCTCCGTGGCCGAGCGCCCCCACGACCCCGACTTCGCGGCCGCCAACGGCTGGGACCGGGAGTTCGAGACGTTCACCGACTTCGACCTGCCGACGTACGTCGGCAGCGCCAGCTTCATGAAGCTGCCGTGGATCACCGATCCCGCCGAACTCGCCGCGCGGAAGCCGGACGTCGCGATCGTCGGTGCGCCGTTCGACGACGCCGTCAGCCACCGCTCGGGAGCGCGCTTCGGACCTCGCGCCATCCGCCAGGCGCAGTACACGTCCGGCTCGATCAACTCGCTCCAGCTCGACGTCGAGCCGTTCGAGATCCTGGACGTGGTCGACGCGGGCGATGCCAACATCGTGCCGGCCTGGATCGAGCGGGCCCACGCGCTGATCTACCGCAAGGTGCGTGAGGTGGCCGATACCGGTGCCATCCCGATCGTGCTCGGTGGCGATCACTCGATCACGTGGCCGTCGGCCACGGCGGTCGCTGAGGTCCGCCGGCCCGGGAGCATCGGCATCGTCCACTTCGATGCCCACGCCGACACTGCGAACGACGACTGGGGCGTCCTCGCCGGCCACGGGACACCGATGCGCCGGCTGGTCGAGTCGGGCGCGGTCGACGGCCGCAACTTCGTCCAGGTCGGCCTGCGCGGCTACTGGCCGCCGGTCGAGACGTTCGCATGGATGCAGGCCCATGGCCTGCGCTACCACTTCATGACCGAGATCGAGGAACGAGGTGCGGAGGTCGTCATCGCCCAGGCGATCGACGAGGCGCTCGACGGCCCGGACTACGTCTACCTGAGCCTCGACATCGATGTGATCGACCCCGGGATGGCGCCCGGGACCGGGACCCCGGAACCCGGCGGGATGCTGACGCGCGAGGTCCTGCGGGCGATCCGACAGATCGTCGGCGCGGTCGAGCTGGCCGGGATGGACGTCGTCGAGGTGTCGCCGCCCTACGACCACGCCGAGACGACCGCGATGGCCGCGAACCGGGCCGCGCTCGAGGCCATCAGCGCACTCGCGGTCCGGAAGGCCGCTGGGAAGCGCGTCCGCTGGGAGCCGTCGGCCGGGTGATCGACCGCCCGGATCTCGCCACGTCCCACGAGCTGGCACGGCTGTACGACCTCGACCTGAGCGAGGATCCCGGCGACCTCGACCTGTATCTCGCGCTCGCCGATCGCGCCGACGGGTCGATCCTCGAGCTCGCCGCGGGAAGCGGCAGGCTCGCGGTGCCACTCGCCGCTGCCGGGCATGAGGTGACGGCCGTCGATCTCGACCCCGCGATGATCGCGCGAGCGCGCGAGCGTGCCCGCGTCCAAGGGATCGCCGACGGTCGGCTCGAGTTCGTCGAGGCGGACATCCTCGAGCTGCCGCCGCCCGATCTGCCACGACACGCGCTGGCGTTCATCGCGCTCAACTCGCTGATGCTGCTGGCGACCCGTGATGCCCAGCGAGCGGCGCTCGGTGTCCTGGCCGCGCACCTCAGACCGGGCGGCCTGGCCGCCGTCGACGCGTGGCTCCCCGACGCGGACGACCTGGCCCGGTTCGACGGTCGCGTCTTCCTGGAGTGGGTCCGCGAGGACCCGGCAAGCGGTCGGCTCGTCACCAAGTCGGGCTCTGCCCTGCACGACGCGACCAGTGGCACGCTCGTGCTGACCGCGATCTTCGACGAGGCGGCGCAGGGCGAGGCGCCTCGCCGCTGGATCCGCCAGGACCGCCTTCGATTGATCTCTGCCGACGAGCTTGCCGCCTTCGCCGAGGATGCCGGACTCCGCGTCGAGGTCGTCGCCGGTGGCTACGACCTGACCCCGCTCGGTCCCGGCTCCGAACGCGCCATCCTCATCGCCGAACGACCGTAGGCGTACGCCGGCGACCGGGTCTGACCCCGGGCGCGTGGTATCGTCGAGACCCATGTCGAGTGGTTCCAGTAGCGATCAGACGCGCCTCCTGATCGTCGAGGATGTGCCGCAGGTCGCGCAGTACATCCGCGGCCTCCTGAACGCGCAGCAAGCGGTCAAGCTGCTCGACGTCCTGTCCGACGGCGGGCGGGCCGTCGAGCAGATCGGACAGCTTCGGCCGGACGTCGTGATGGTCGACGCTCTGCTCCAGGGCCGCATCAAGGGTCCGAAGCTCGTCGAGCAGATCCATCAGGCCGGTCTGCACGTCCCCGTCATCGTGCTGACGGTGCCCCAGAACCCGGTCGAGGTCGATCCCGCGAAGGGCGTCCACGCCGTGCTGTCGATGCCGTTCTCAGGGTTCGAGCTGATGAACCGCATCGCCGGCGTTCGCAAGCAGTACGCGGAGACGTCGGCAGTCGGCTCGACACGCACGATCTCGGTCTTCGCTCCCAAGGGCGGCGTGGGCAAGACGACGATCGCCTTCAACCTCGCCGTGGCCATGGCGCAGCTCGAGCAGAAGACCGTGCTCATCGACGGCAGCGTCCAATTCGGTGATCTGCGCGCGCTGCTCAAGGTGCCGGTCGACGCCCCTTCGATCCTCGACCTGCCGACCGATCGGATCGCGGAATCCGATCTCACCGACGTGCTGTGGCGCGATCCGTCGGGCATCGACATCCTGCTGGCGCCGCCGCGGATCGAGATGGCCGAGATGATCACGGCCCGCGACATCGAGAAGGTGCTATCGCTGCTGCGTCGCGTCTACTCGGCGATCGTCATCGACATGTCGAGTTCGATCAACGACATCAATCTCGGCTTCCTCGACTCGAGCGACACGATCGTCGAGATCGTCACGTACGACTCGACGACGATCCACAACACGATCGCGATGGCCGATACGTTCCGCTCCATCGGCTATCCGGCGACGAAGGTGCGCTACCTCGTGAACCGTGCCGACAGCCCCGGTGGCATCGACCCCGACGACCTGCAGCGGGCGCTCGGCCGCGTGCCCGAGCATCGGATCATGTCGGACGGTCAGCTCGTCGTCCGGTCGAATAACGAGGGCGTCCCGTTCATCCTCGCCAACCCCTCGGCACCGATCAGCCAGGACGTGATGCGCGTCGCGTCGGAGCTCATCGGCGCAGCCCGCGTCCCGGTCGGCGCCGGGCGCCGCTAGGAGCCCGGTGACCGATCCGCGACCGATCGGCGTCTTCGACTCGGGCGTCGGCGGACTGACGGTCCTCCGCGAGATCATCCGCCGAACGCCGCTCGAGGCGACGATCTACCTCGGTGACAACGATCGCGCGCCGTACGGGACGCGGCCGGACGAGGAGGTCCTCAGATTCTCGACGCAGTCGCTGGATGCGCTCGTCGAGCGCGACGTGAAGGCCCTCGTGGTCGCGTGCAACACCTCGACGGCCGTCGGGCTCACCGCGTTCCGACGCCGCTACCACCTGCCGGTGCTCGGGGTCATCCGGCCCGGCGCGTCCGCCGTGACGCTGGCCACGCGGAATCGGCAGGTCGGCGTGATCGCGACGCCGGCCACGATCCGCTCGCATGCCTACTTCAACGCGATCAAGGACGAGAACCCGGCGGTCGAGGTCTACGAGCACGCGACACCGGCGCTGGTGCCGATGGTCGAGGCGGGCATCCTGGCCGGCGAGGCAGCGGAGTCGACCGTGGCGGAGTCGCTCGCCGGGCTGATCGGCGAGCGCGACAGCGACGGCGAATCGATCTTCCCCCGACCACCGGGCGCCGAGATCGACACGCTCCTTCTC
>DATHTG010000044.1:0-2448 GCA_035463515.1 Candidatus Limnocylindrales bacterium | reverse complement strand
GTCCTGACCGTGGTGGCGTTCTTCGCGATCCTCGCCACGGGCCGCTATCCACGAGCGCTGTTCGACTTCAACGTGGGCGTGCTGCGGTGGACGTGGCGGGTCCACTACTACGGCTACGCGGCTCTCGGCACCGACCGCTATCCGCCGTTCACGCTGGCCGACGTCCCCGACTATCCGGCGCGCCTCGACGTGCCCTACCCGGAGCGGCTGTCGCGGGGCCTCGTGCTGGTCAAGTGGTGGCTGCTCGCGCTGCCGCACTACCTCGTCGTCTCGATCTTCGCCGGCGGCGCGGCGGCCGGCGTCAACGCGGCGAGCGACGACTGGGCGTGGACCTCGGGCGGTGGGCTGACCGGGCTGCTGGTCTTCATCGCCGGTGTGGTCCTGCTCTTCACCGGCCGCTACCCGAGTGCCATCTTCGACTTCGTGATGGGCATGAACCGCTGGGTGTTCCGCGTCGGCGCGTACGCCGCGCTGATGACCGACAAGTACCCGCCGTTCCGGTTCGACATGGGCGCCGACGAGCCTGCGTCCGAGACGGACACGTCCGACGTCACCGGACCGAGGCCGGCTCCTGCATGAGCGATCACGTCTACAAGACCATCGAGATCACCGGGTCGTCACCTGACGGGGTGACCCAGGCGATCGACCGCGCCGTCACGAAGGCGTCGCAAAGTCTCCGAGGGCTCGACTGGTTCGAGGTCACCGAGATCCGTGGCCACATCGAGGAGGGCGCCATCGCCCACTACCAGGTCACGCTCAAGGTCGGCTTCCGTCTCGAAGACTGAATCGACAGGCTCCTCGGAGCGCGTCGTGGCGGCACGATCCCCTGGGGCCGGAGGAGCATCGCCAGCACGAGCATCGCGCCGTAGATGCCGGAGCTGATCGCCGACAGGTCGAAGCCAAGGCCGACACTGCTCGGCAGGTCGTAGAGGACGTCGGGGAGCAGGTAGGAATTGACGACCGAGAGGACGATCGCGCCAACCACGACGCCGGCGATCGATCCGAGGCCGCCCACCACGACCATCGCCAGGACGAAGATCGAGAAGGAGTACTCGAACTGGGCGGCGTTCACGACGCCCAGGTACGAGGCGAAGAACGCGCCCGCGATCCCGCCGTACGCTGCGCCCGTCCCGTACGCCAGGAGCTTGGTGCGGACGATCGGGATCCCGGAGCAGGCGGCGAGCGACTCGTCGTCGCGAATCGCGATCCACGACCGGCCGATGCGCGAGTCGCGCAGGTGGACGTTGACGACGAGCGCGAGCGCCACCAGCGCGAGCGCGAACCAGTACCACGGGCGCAGGTCCAGCGCTCCGAAGCGACCGATCCCGGGCAGCTCGATGCGGTCGATCGGTCCGATACCGATCGGGCCGGAGGTGAGCGTGCCGCCGAGCAGCGCGATGCTGCTGCCGTTGGACGCGACCTGGCCGATGATCTCGCCGAACGCGAGCGTGACGATCGCGATGTAGCCGCCGCGCAGCCGCAGCGTGGGCACGCCGATGAGCGCGCCGGCGAGGGCCGTCGCCGCCACAGCGAGCGCGAGGACGAGCAGGAAGTTGACGTGGATGCCGGGCGTGCCCGCCATCGCGTCGTCGACCAGGACGGCGACGCCGCGCCCGTCGGACCCGGCGTTGGCCCAGAAGCCGGACGCGAAGTAGGCGGCCGTGTACGCGCCGATCGCGAAGAAGGCGACGTACCCGAGGTCGAGCAGGCCCGCCAACCCCACGATGACGTTGAGCCCGAGCGCCATCACCACGTACGCGGCGGCCAGGACCATGCTGTTGAGGACGGCGCCGCCGGCGCTGAAGAACAGGGGCGCGATCGCGGCGAGCGCGAACACGAGCGCAGCCCCGCGAACGGGCGTCACGCCGCGGCTCGGTGTCGATCTGCGGCCCGGGTCACCGGGCACGCCCCGTCGTAGTGCCCGCAGACGTGCGCGTCGCAGAGCCGGCAGGTCTCCATCGCCGCACGCACGTCGACGGTCGTCGCATCGAGCAGCGCGCCGAGCAGCCGCTCGAGATCGCGGACGTCCGCGGCATCGAGCTCCGCGACCACGGACCGCAGGACGCGCGACCGGGCCTCGAGCGCCCGCTCGGCCAGCTCCCGGCCGGCCGGCTCGAGCCACACCAGCGCCCGCCGCCCGTCCGTGGGATCCGACTCCCGGCGCGCCAGGCCGGCGACTTCGAGACGGTCGACGACGCGCACCGCCCGCGAGTGCGACACCCGCATCGCGCCGGCCAGCACCTCCACGGACTTCCCGTCGGCCCACTCCCGGAGCGACACCAGCGCGGCCGGCACACCCCCGGCCATCCCGGTCGCCGCTTCGGTGGCCTCCCGGATGCCGTCGCTCAACGTCAGCGCCACCGCGCCAAGCCGATTCGTGACCCGCGAGGTATATGCCTCAGGCATATACATACGATACGCGAGTGAGGCGCTTCCAGCGCCTCTGTC
>DATHTG010000043.1:0-2956 GCA_035463515.1 Candidatus Limnocylindrales bacterium | reverse complement strand
CTGCTCGTCGTCGACAACGGCGCGCTGTCATGGACGGCGATGGGCATCACGCGTCCGACCGCCGAGGCCGTTGCCGATCTCGCTCGGGGCGCCGCCTGGGCCCTGCCGGTCATCGCGCTGACCGTCCCGATCGCCGCGATCGTGAGCCGGTTCCTGCCGGTGCTCCCCGAGAGCCCGCTGCCGCCCACCGGCGACACGCCCGGTCTCGTGGTCAACCTCGTGGCGGGCGCCCTCGTCGCCCCGGTCAGCGAGGAGATCATGTTCCGGGGCTTCGCCACGACCGCCTGGATGGCCGATATGGGCAAGTGGCGCGGCGTGATCCGGGGCGCGCTGTTCTTCGCCGTCGTGCATGTCCTGACGATCTCAGGCATCGAGGCCAGTCAGGCAGTCGGCGTCGCGATCGCTGCGTTCGTCGGCCGCATCCCGGTCGCGATCGCGCTCGGCTGGCTCTTCGCGCGCAGGAACACGATCTGGGCGCCGCTCGGTCTTCATGCGGCCTTCAACGCGATCCTGCTCGTGCTGGCCGAGGCGGCGACACGGATGGGCGTCCAGCCCTGACCATCGGCGAGCCCGACGATAAGCGCCGGACGACCGCGGGGTGAGTACCCGGTGAGTCTGCCCCCGTAGGCTCCGCCGCGTCCTCGAGGCCCGGATGGCGGGAGGAATCGGCGGGCTCTCGTCGTCCGGGCCGCGGGGACGCCTCTTCCGTCGCGACCACCCGAGGCAGCCGATGCTCGAACCGATGCGACCTTCGCGCGTCCCTGGCCACGCGATCCGTGAACTCCCCGAGGCCGAGCGACCGCGCGAGCGCCTGGCGCTGCGAGGTCCCGGTGGCCTGACCACGGCGGAGCTGATCGCGCTCCTGTGGGGGAGTGGCGTCAAGGGGCGGTCCGCGGTGGAGCTGGCAACCGACGCGTTGACCGCGCACGACGGCCTCGCCGGGCTCGCGCGGGCGACCGAGATCGAGCTCGCGGCGATCCCCGGCGTCGGCGCGGCGAAGGCCGCGCAGCTCGTCGCGGCCTTCGAGCTTGGCAGGCGGCTGCTCGCCGACTGGCCGACCGCGCGATGGCTGATCCGCGGCCCGCGCGACGTCGCGGATCGGCTGATCCTGCAGATGGGCGGCCTCGAACGCGAGGAGCTGCGCGTCGTGATCCTCGACACGAAGAACCACGTCCTTCGGGTGACCACCGTGTATCAAGGCAACGTGTCGGCGTCCCTCGTTCGTGTGGGCGAGCTGTTCCGGGACGCCGTCCGACTCAACGCGGCTGCGGTGATCCTCGTCCACAACCACCCCTCCGGCGACCCGACGCCGAGTCCCGACGACCTGCACCTCACCTCGGAGGCGCTCGCCGCAGGTCGGCTGCTGGACATCGCCCTGCTCGACCATCTCGTGATCGGCCACGACGCATACGTGTCGATGCGGGACCGCGGTCTGTCCTTCGACCGGGCGGGGACGCCACCGACTTGACGGTCCGGGCCCGAACGGGGTCCTCTGCTAGACTGCGCGGGCCTATCGGCCCGGAAGGGCCCATATCCGGACGCTCCCCGGCACGACGCGACCACGTAACCGGCTCGCAGGCTCGCCGCTCGCCGTCGCGCCCGACCCCCAACGCGACCCCACGAGGACCTTTCCCAGGATCATGCTCGACCGCCTGCTCGGCCTCTTCTCGCGCGACATCGGCATCGACCTCGGCACCGCCAACACGCTGGTCCATGTCCGTGACCGCGGGATCGTGATGAGCGAGCCGTCGGTGGTCGCCATCGATGCCAAGTCGAAACGGGTCCTTGCCATCGGCGCCGAGGCGAAGCGGATGGTCGGGCGGACGCCCGCCAACATCATCGCGGTGCGGCCGCTGCGGGACGGCGTCATCAGCGACTTCGACGTCACCGAGCAGATGATCAAGTACTTCGTGAACCGGGTCCACGACCGGATCGGGCTCATCCCCCGGCCGCGGATGCTGCTCGGCATCCCATCGGGAGTGACCGAGGTCGAGAAGCGGGCGGTCCGTGACGCGGCGCTTAACGCCGGCGCGCGATGGGCGCGCCTGATCGAGGAGCCGATGGCCGCCGCGATCGGGGCCGGGCTTCCGGTCAGCGAGCCGTCGGGCAGCCTGATCGTCGATATCGGCGGCGGCACGACGGAGGTCGCGGTCATCTCGCTGGGCGGCATCGTCGTGAGCCGCTCGATCCGGATCGGCGGCGACGAGATGGACCAGGACATCGTCACGTTCGCCCGGCGCGAATACAACCTGTTCCTCGGCGAGCGGACCGCAGAGGACATCAAGATCGCGATCGGCTCGTCCTATCCCGGCGAATGGGATGCGCAGCGCGTCACGCTCCGCGGCCGCGACCTGCTGACCGGTCTGCCCCGGAGCGTCGAGGTCGGCGCCGACCAGATCCGGGAGGCGATCGAGCCCTCGGTCGCGCAGATCATCGACACCGTGAAGGACACCATCGAAGAGACGCCGCCCGAGCTGGTCGCAGACATCATGGATCAGGGCATCGTTGTGGCCGGTGGCGGTGCGCTCCTCGCTGGACTCGATCGGCGCATCGCGGAGGCGACCCAGATGCCGGTCCATATCGCCGACGACCCGCTGACCTGCGTCGCGCGAGGCACGGGTGTCGTGCTCGAAGAGCTCGATGAGATGGATCGAGTCCTCGTCGCCGAGACCTACTCGCGCCCACCGCGCTGACATCCTGGCCGGCGGGTTGACCGTCGGCCGATGATCGACTTCCCCATGACGACGATCGCCACCGACCGCATCACCCGCCGCCGCAGCATCATCTTCACGGTCCTCGTGTCGGTGACGCTGGTGCTGATGGCGCTGTCCTCGAACCCGTTCGTGCGCGATCTCCAGAACGGGCTCGGGTTCGCGTTCCGGCCGATCCAGGGCGCCCTTGACGACGTGGCCAGCGGCATCGCCTCGATCGGCGCGGCGGTGGCCGAGATCGACCG
>DATHTG010000042.1:0-3294 GCA_035463515.1 Candidatus Limnocylindrales bacterium | reverse complement strand
AACCGAAAGAGCCCGACCGAGAGGTCGGGCTCTTTCCATGTGACGCGGGCTATGCGGCCGGTTCGACCAGGCGCCAGAAGCGGCGTTCGAGCCGGGTCGCCTTCTCGGATGCGGCATCGACGAACACCGCCGTCGCGGCGTCGGCGGCAACGATCCCGAGGGCTTCCCACATCGGTGACTCGAGCGACCGCCGATCGCCCTGGAAGCCGTTCTCCCACGACCGATCGACGATCGCGCCGGGATCGGTTCGTTCGGCTGCCGACAGGACGAGGTCCTGGATGACGGTCTCCGGCGACCCAGCGCGCATCGACAACGGCATCGGGATCCGTGCCCGGGTGATCGGCGCACGACGCGACTTCGCCAAGCGGCGTCGCACCCGGTTCAGGTCGGCGTCGTCGAATCGACCGAGTCGGTCGAGGATGTCGACGACACGCCGTCCGTCCGGCCCGAAGGACTGCCACGGCTCGAGCCGCTCGAGCGGGATGAACGCGTCCGCCGTCACGAGCCAGCGGTATTTCGTCTTCACGCCTTCGAGCGACCCGACGCGCCAGACGACGCCCGGCCAGCCGCCGGCGTGCCTCGGCGAGGCGGCGATATAGACGAAGTCGCTATCCGGTGCGAACCGACGTCCGACCTCGAGATCGGTCACGGGCAGGTTGTGGGCAGCCGCGAGACGCTCGTTGAAGAACGCCTCGCCATTCGGGTCGATGCGCATGCCCCCCACGATGGGGACAGCGGCGCGGTCCGCCTATGACCCAGCCGTACTGGCACATGCCCTCCGGTGAAGACGCTCAGCGGTCCGGACCGGCGTGGTACGGATAGGTGGGTTACAGGCCCCGACCGCGGACCTAGGCTTCGGACCGGTTGACGCCATGGCGTCATCGATCCATACACGCTCGAGGGGTGTTCTCCGCGTGAGGCCCACACGCTCGTCCGATCGGTCGGTTCGCGTGACAGCGCGCCCGCCGCGATCCCGCACGCGCGTGACACCGCGATCGATGGCGGCCGAGGCCGACGTGACGCGTCCCGTACCGAGCCGCGCCGCGACGGACGTCATCGTCGGCAAGAGCCGCTTCGATGACCTCGTCAGCTCCCTCGACGCGATCATCTGGGAGGCGGACGGCGACGACTACAAGATGACGTACGTGTCGCCGCGGTCCATGGACATCGCGGGCTATGCGCCCGAGGAATGGCTGAACCGGCCGGAGTTCTGGGAGGACCACCTCCATCCCGACGACCGCGAGCGCGCGGTGTCGCTGACGGACGCCGCCATCCGAGCGCTGAGCAGCATCCGCGTCGAATACCGGTTCCGGGTGGCGAGCGGCCAGTATCGATGGTTCTCGGACGTCATCCGCGTCATCCGCAAGCCCGACGGCTCCGGTCATCGACTGGTGGGCGTGATGATCGATATCACCGACCAGAAGCGGATCGAGCAGACGCTCGCGTACCGAGCCGCGCACGACACCTTGACCGGGTTGCTCAACCGCGAGCAGCTCGATGCCGAGCTCGTCCGAGTGCATCAGCTCGAAGAGTCGTGGGCGCTGCTGTTCCTCGATCTCAATGACTTCAAGGACGTCAACGACGGCCTCGGTCATTCGATCGGGGACGAGGTCCTGCGGATCATCGGCAAGCGCCTCTCCGGTGCGACGAGGCCGGATGACATCGTCGCGCGTTTCGGCGGGGACGAGTTCTGCGTGCTCGCGTCGGTGCCCGAGAAGGACACGGCCGTCACGATCGCCCATCGGTTGCGCGAGGCCGTCGAGCGGCCGACGAGCGTCGGCGGGCACTCGCTGCGCCTGACGGTCACGGTCGGCATCGCCTACGTGGGGCCGGAGGGTTCTCCGGAGACCCTGCTCCGCCAGGCGGACGCGGCGATGTACAGCGCGAAGTCGCTCGATACCGGAGTCGCCGTCTACGAGCCGTGGATGCGCAAGGCCGCGCTGCTGCGCCTCAACGACTCGGTCGACTAGGAAAAGTGGAGCGGGAGACGGGGCTCGAACCCGCGACATCCTGCTTGGGAAGCAGACACTCTGCCAACTGAGTTACTCCCGCTCGGCAGACCCCAAGTCTACGAGAGGGCGGTACGCCCGGCAACGTGTGACCTCATGACTCCGTCCGCGCCACCACGGCCCGAACGGGCCCAGGCGGTCGCTGCTGCGTCCACTATCGTCGTCGGCGGGAGGTAGCCGATGCCGTTCTTCGAAGGGTCCCAAGCGTCGATCGCGTACGAGCAGGTCGGCGGAGGCCCGGACATCGTGTGGGTAAGTGGGGGCGGAGACGCCGGGGACAGCTGGGACGGGTACCAGATCCCGCATTTCCGGCGCGCGTTTCGGAATACGACCTTCACGAACCGCGGCGTCGGGCCGACGACGTGCCGCCAGCCAGTCCCATGGACGATCGCCGACATGGCGCGAGACACCGCCGAACTGATCCGGGCGGTCTGTGCGCCGCCTGTCGCTGTCGTCGGGTTGTCGATGGGCGCGGGGATCGTCCTCCAGCTCGCCCTCGACGCCCCAGAGCTCGTCCGAGTCGGCGTCGCGATGGGGACCGGCGCTCGGTCCCATGGCTGGCTCAGGTATTACATGCAGGCCGAGATCGACTATCGAATGGCTGGCGGCTCTCTTGAGGGTGAGATGGCGGTCGCCCACTACGCCGCATCGCTCTATCCC
Organism: Candidatus Limnocylindrales bacterium; assembly: GCA_035463515.1. Lineage (GTDB taxonomy): Bacteria > Chloroflexota > Limnocylindria > Limnocylindrales > CSP1-4 > SPCO01. The sequence continues at coordinate 625 of DATHTG010000042.1, read as the reverse complement.
GCTCGCGTCCTCGGCGACCCGGTGCTGTGGCCGCGTATCCGCGACGAGCTTGATGCGTGGATCCGGACAGGCACGAACGAGGAGTCATTGATCGCTCAGTGGGACGCCTGCCAGACATTCGACGTCACCGAGCGGCTACCCGGTTGCACCGTCCCGCTCCACGTGTTCTCGTTTGCCGAGGACGTCCAGGTGCCACCCCAACTCGGTCGCGAGGTCGTCGATCTCTGCCCGACGGCGACGTATCACCTGTTCGAAGGGATGGGGCACTGCTCGATCTACGGCCATGAGCACGAGCGCTTGAACGCGGAGATCGAAGCGATCGTCCGGACGCCGTGAACTCAGAGGATCCGCCGGTACTGGAGGAAGCCTGGTCGGTCGGCGACCTTGTCGTACAGCGCGCGAGCCGTTGCATTCGACTCGTGGGTGAGCCAGTAGACGCGACTCGCACCGGCGGCCCGCGCGCGTTCGTCGACCGCCTCGATCAGGGCGCGGCCGGCGCCGAGGCCGCGCGCGTCGACGACCGTGAATAGGTCCTGGAGGTAGCAGTAGTCACCGGTCGTCCAGGTCGATCGATGGAACAGGTAATGGACGATGCCGACCAGCCGCCCATCGATGAACGCGCCGA
>DATHTG010000041.1:0-18655 GCA_035463515.1 Candidatus Limnocylindrales bacterium | reverse complement strand
GGAGCCGCTCCACCATCTGCTCAGGACGCAGATGAGCGCCGCCAACGTGCCCATCGAGTTCAGCAAGGGCGAGGCCGCCAACGGCCAGCACGAGGTCAACATCCGGTTCGACCACGTCCTCGAGTCGGCTGATCGGAGCGTCGTGTTCAAGCACGGCGCGAAGGAGATCGCGTACCTCAACGGCTGGGGCATCACGTTCATGGCGAAGCCGCACCACGCGTGGACAGGGTCGTCGGGCCATCTGCACATGAGCGTCTGGGATGCCGCGAAGGACGTGCCGCTGATGCACGCGACAGGAGACGACCCGGCCGGTCCGTACGGCCTCTCGACGCTCGGTCAGCAGTTCATGGCCGGGATGATGGCGCTCTCGCGCGAGCTGGCCGTCTTCGTGGCGCCGTTCATCAACTCGTACAAGCGCTACGCGTCGCTGTCATGGGCGCCGGTCAACGTCGTGTGGGGCCGCGACAACCGGACGACCGGGTTCCGCCTCGTCGGGCACGGCCCCTCGCTCCACGTCGAGAACCGCTTTCCGGGCGGCGACATGAACGCGTACCTGACCTATGCCGCGATGGTCGGGGCCGGCTTGTACGGCATCCGACACGGTCTCAGCCTCGAGGACGAGTTCAAGGGGAACGGCTACCTCGCCACCGGCCATCCACGGATGCCCCGAGCGCTGTACGAGGCGATCTCGGAGCTGGAGCGGTCGGAAGCCGCCCGCGAGATCTTCGGCGAGGACGTCGTCGAGCATTACCTGAACGCCGCGCGCGTCGAACAGGAGACGTACGACTCGATGGTCCACCCGTGGGACAGGGAGCGCTATCTCGAGCGCGGCTGACCGGCTCGGTCCCCCTTCTCGCTCTTCCCCCTGGTGACGCTATGGTCGCCGCGCGAGCCCCGATAGACGAGTAGGACGAAAGTCCTATCGCCCTGTAGCCGACGGTCCTGGTCCGGCCCTGGCAGCGACATCGCGAAGACGATCCGCGACGTCCCGGTGACCGGCCGCGTCGGCGAGATCCGCGGGCGTGCCGCCATCGTCGACCGCGATGGTCGGGTCGGCGCCAGCCGACAAGAACAGCTCGACCATCTCGACGTCGCCGTGCTGTGCCGCCTCGTGCAACGGCGTGTACCCGCCGTGCTGGGTCGCGTTGACATCGGCGCCCGCGGCGAGCAGCACCCGGCAGACTTCGACATGCCGTCCGGCGGCAGCCGCGTGGAGCGGCTGGTTCGCGAAGTCGTTCGTCGTGTACGTGTCGACCGAGGCTCCGGAGTCGACCAGCAGGCGGGCGATCTCGGGCTTGCCGAAGAACGAGGCCAGGTGAAGCGCGGTGAATCCGTCCGGTGACAGCCGCCGGACGTTCTCGGGGTCATCGTCGATTGCGAGCCGGACGCGGTCGATACGCCCGACCGCCGACGCCTCGAAGATATCGAGGTCAGGGTCCGCCGCGAGAAGGGCCTCGAGCGTCGGACGGTCGAAGCGGTACCTCGCGAGCAGGACTGCCGACACGCCGTCGTCGCCCCGCGCCATCGCGAGCTCGGGCTGCTCGACGAGCAGGTCGCTCACTCGCCCCGTATCGCCCGCGCTGACCGCCGCCATCATGTCCGCCGGGCCGACCATGCGCGGAGCCTACCGCAGCGCGGTCGGGCCGCTTGTACGATGGCAGCAGAGGGAGGGTCAGCCAGGATGCGACTCGCGGACAAGGTCTCGATCATCACCGGCGGGGGTGGCGGGATGGGCCGCGTCGCCGCGCGGATGTTCGCCGAGCAGGGCGCACGGGTGGTCGTCGCGGAATTCGGCGAGGACGCCGGCCGCGAGACCGTCGACATGATCACCTCAGCCGGCGGCCAGGCGACGTTCGTCAAGGTCGACGTCTCGAAGGAGGCAGACGCCAAGGCGATGGTCGACCACGCGGTGTCGACCTACGGCCGGCTCGACGTCCTGTACAACAACGCCGGCGTCATGCCCGAGGCGGATCATTCGGTGACCGACACGGCGGTCGACGTGTGGGACCAGGTGATGGCCGTCAACGTCCGCGGCGTCTTCCTCGGCTGCAAGTACGCGATCCCCGCGATGGACGCGACGGGCGGCGGGTCGATCATCAACATCGCGAGTTTCGTCGCGCTCGTCGGCTGCTCGGTGCCGCAGGACGCCTACACCGCATCGAAGGGGGCGGTCCTCTCACTCACGCGGTCCCTCGCGGTGCAGTTCGGCCCGAAGGGCATCCGCTCGAACGCGATCTGCCCCGGTCCCGTCGAGACCCCGCTGCTCATGGACTGGCTCGTCAAGGACGAGGAAGCGAAACGGATCCGGCTCGCCCGAAACCCGACCGGCCGGTTCGGCAAGCCCGAGGAGATCGTCAACATGGCGATCTACCTCGCGTCCGACGAGTCGCGCTGGACGAACGGCGCGTCCCTCGTCGTCGACGGCGGGATCACCGTCAACTACTTCTGAGGACGCTGATGACCGACGAAGCGCCCGAGAGCGCCGCGACCGACACCGGCGCGGCCCGACGCCTCGCGATCGGTGTCGACGTGGGAGGCAGCGGGATCAAGGCCGCCGTCGTCGACACCGCGAGCGGCGAGATGGTCTCGGAGCGGCTGCGCGTCGCCACGCCACAGCCGTCCACGCCAGACCGTGTCGGCGCGACGATCGGCCGCCTCGTCCGGCGGCTCGTCAAGGACGCCGCTACCGCGGCGGACGCGCCCGTCGGCGTCGGACTCCCGGGCGTGGCGATCGGCGGCGAGCTCAAGACCGCCGCGAACATCGACCCGGCGTGGGTCGACTACCCGATCGCCGACAAGCTCTCGAAGTCCCTCAAGCGTCGCGTCGAGATCGTCAACGATGCCGACGCCGCGGGCATCGCCGAGATGCGGTTCGGCGTCGGCGCCGGGAAGCCCGGAACCGTCATCTTCCTGACCCTCGGCACGGGCGTCGGGTCCGGCGTCTTCGTCGACGGCACGCTCGTCCCGAACACCGAGTTCGGGCAGATGGAGATCCGCGGCCGGCCTGCCGAGCGGCGGTCCGCCTCGGCGGCGCGCAACCGGCGGGGGTTGTCCTGGAAGGCATGGGCGCAGGACCTCGATGAACACCTCCAGCGCATCGAGGACCTCATGTGGCCGACGCTGTTCATCCTGGGCGGCGGCGTGAGCAAGAACGGCGACAAGTTCATCCCGCGCCTGACGGCCCGGACGCCGGTGGTCCCGGCCCAGCTCCGCAACGACGCTGGGATCATCGGGGCGGCGATCGTCGCGGTGGAGGGCCTGTCCGACGCCAAGTCGACATGGGACGACCTGCCCGAGGGTAAACGGCCGGCGGCTGGCTAGACGCCCTCCCGGCGTAGAATCGTCGCCCTTGTCCCCTGCCCATCCGGCACGCACGTGAGGTCGATCCGATGACCACCGAATCCCAGGCCCCGGCAACCACGGAGCCGGACACCCCGATCACGACCCGGATGGTGATCGGCGGCCAGACCGCCGACGCGAACGATGGCCAGACGTTCGACATCGTGAACCCGGCGACCGGCACGACCGTCGCCACGGCACCGCTCGGCGGGCGGGCCGATGTCGACAAGGCGGTCGAGGCCGCCCAGGCCGCGTTCTCGGAGCGCAAGGGTTGGTCGAGTTGGGCCGCCGGCAAGCGCGGCCGCTCGCTGTCCAAGCTCGCGGACCTGATCAAGAAGAACAGCGACGAGCTCGCGTGGATCGAGAGCCGGAACGGCGGCAAGCCGATCACCTCGGCCCGCGGCGAGATCATCGGCGCCAGCCTCGTCTTCGATTACTACGCCGGTGCCGCGAACAAGGTCTACGGCCAGACGATCCCCGTCTCGAAGCCCGGGATCGACATGACGCTGCGGGAACCGATCGGGGTCGTCGGTCTGATCGTTCCCTGGAATTTCCCGTTGCTCATGGCCAGCTGGAAGGTGGCGCCGGCGCTGGCAGCAGGGAACACCGCGATCCTCAAGCCTGCTTCGCTCACGCCGATGACTGCGCTCCGGCTCGGCGAGCTGGCACTCGAGGCGGGCATCCCGCCGGGGGTGCTGAACGTCGTCACCGGGCCCGGCGGGACGGTCGGGGCGTCCATCGCCGCGCACCAGGGCATCGGCAAGGTGGCCTTCACGGGCGAGACGACCACCGGTCAGGAGATCATGCGGCTCGCCTCGAGCAACGTGAAGAAGATCTCGCTCGAGCTCGGCGGCAAGAGCCCGAACATCGTGTTCGCCGACGCCGACCTCGAGAGGTTCGCCAAGGAGTCGCCGTACAGCGTCTTCGACAACTGTGGCCAGGACTGCTGCGCGCGGAGCCGGATCCTCGTCGAGCGATCGGTCCATGAGAAGGTCGTCGAGCTGTTCGCGGAGGCGACCAGGAACGTCAAGGTCGGCGACCCCGCCGATGAGGCGACCGAGGTCGGGCCACTCGTCTCGACCAAGCAGCGGGACCGGGTCAAGGATTACATCGAGATCGGGCTCGGGGAGGGCGCGAACATCGTCGTCGGCGGCGAGGCGCCGGAAGACCCGGCATTGGCCGATGGCGCCTACCTCATGCCGACGGTGTTCGACGGCGTCGACAACGACATGCGCATCGCGCGCGAGGAGATCTTCGGGCCGGTCGTGTCGGTGATCCCGTTCGATACCGAGGATGAGGCGCTGACCCTCGCCAACGCCACGCCGTACGGCCTATCCGGATCGATCTGGAGCCGCGACATCGGCAAGGCGATGCGCGCGGCGCGCGCACTCCAGTCCGGCGTCATCAGCATCAACTCCAACAGCTCCGTCCACACCGAGGCGCCGTTCGGTGGCTACAAGATGTCGGGCATCGGCCGCGAGCTCGGTATGTCGGCGCTCGACCTCTACACGGAGACGAAGAACGTCTTCATCGACATCAGCTGACACAGACTTCCAGGAGCGTCGCGGAGGCGGCGGCCCCAAGGTCGTCGCCGGCTGGCTGGCGGTGCTCGCGGCCGTCATCGGGGTCGCACTGGCCGGCGGGAGCAGGTTCGAACAGCCGCGTGAGGCGATCGCGTCCTCCGGCGCGTCTCAAACTCCGGTGCCCGCGACGTCCCTGGTCGCGACGCGACCGACCGTCGATCCCGCGCGGCCGCGCGAACTGCTCGTCCGCGGCTGGGTCGCGCGAAGGATCGGCGACCTCCATGTGATGGTCGCGTCCGCGACGCTCGAGCCGATCGCGATCGCCGCGATCGACCCGACGGGCAAGCCGCGCAACGGGATGGTCCCGTTCGAGGCTGCCTTCCACCTCCCGCGCGCGGCGACCGACGCGAGCGCGGAGTTGTTCGTCGTCCCCGTCGACGGGACGGGCTGGCCGATCGCCCGCGCCCAGACGCGTCGGGTCGAAGGCTCGATCGTCGAGCTCGTCGTCCGCTAGGAGCCGAGGTCGCCCGGCGGCCAGGTCAGGTCGGGGCGTCGGCGATCGATCCAGTCGCGCAACATCCACATCGTCGTCCGGAAGGCGAGACCGGACCACGGGATCGCCTCCGGCGCGCACGACGCGATCTCGAGCGCCTCACGGGTCGGCCTGGGCTCGCCGCCGACGACCGTCGATTCGAAGGCGATCGTCACGACAGCCGCCTCGAGTCGCGTGTACAGCCCGATGATCTCGCCGGGCTCGACGATCAGCCCGGTCTCCTCGAGCGTCTCCCGGATGGCTGCCTGGTGGACGGTCTCGTCGACCTCCAGGAACCCGCCGGGCTGTGCCCATGCTCCGACGCCCGGCGCGATGCCGCGGCGGAGCAGAACGAGCTCACCGTCCGGCGTCACGGGCAGCGTCGTGACCACGAGCCGCGGGTTGACATAGGTGATGTGGCCGCACGACGGACAGGAGAGGCGATCCCGGTCCTCACCGTCGATCGCGCCGAAGCGCAGCCTCATGCCGCACCTCGAGCAGAAGTTGAGGGTCTCCGCCATCCAGTCCGGGACGCCGCGACCGGGGATCAGATCCGTCGACCGTCCGTCAGGGCCGACGTCGAAGCCATCCACCTCAGGCAAGCAGGACGATCACGGCCGCGCCGACCAGCGCCGCGAGGCCGACCAGGCTGACCGCCACCCACGCCAGGCGGAACCAGCCCTTGCCGCGGTCGACGGGCATCCAGGCCCAGGCCGAGCGCCAGATCCGGACGATCGCGTCCGCGGTCGTGATCACGAGCAGGGGCGCCGCGACCAGCACGCACAGCTTGACGAGCGGGTCCCCGAGTCTCGCACCGAGGTTGAGCGCGGTTATGGCGATCGCCCCCGCGATCAGCACCGGGACCGACAGGTTGATGTAGTGCTTCTGCAGCGGCGTCGGGGCGACCTCGGGCACGGACCGCGGTGGCAGCCCCTGGAGACTCGGCGGAAGCGTGCTCGGCGGGAGCGTGGTCCCACGCGCCGGTTGCCGGTCGAGCACCGGCATGCCCGGCTCCCAGCGTTCGTCGTCCATCACCGAGCGAGTGTAGACGCGAGGGGCGTTGCGGCCCTTGGCGTCGTTAGAGGAACCGCTCCTCGCCAGCATCGGCGGCGTCGACCACCGCCGAGCACGTCGGGCAGAAGAAGCGCGCCTCGAGGGCCGTGCCGCACACGGCGTGGCGGAGCGGCTCGACGTCGTTCGACCGACGGGCGCCCCAGTCGGCGAGGAGCCGCAACGCGGACGCGAGGGCGCGACCGTCCGCCGTGAGCTCGTACGCGAAGCGCGTCGGTCGTTCCTGGTAGGGGCTCGACCGAACGATGCCCGCGCGCTCGAGCCGGCGCAGGCGGTCGGTCAGGATGTTCGGCGCGATGCCTGGCAGCGCCTCACCAAGGTCGCCGAAGCGTCGCGACCCGTCGAGCAGCGCCTCGACGAGGAGCAGGCTCCACCGATCACCGACACGCTCGAGCGCTGCCTCGAGCGGAAGTGGGCGGCGAGGAGCGCGCGCGGCGTCGGGCATGAGGCATCGATGGTAGCCGGTCGGGGATTGCCAAGCCGCCGTGTCAGTAGTAACTTGCAAGTCGCTAGTAACCACCCTCCACCAGCCGGATCATCGCACGCACGTCAGGAGCACCAGCCATGGGCACCATCGAAGAGTTCGGTCAGGCGATCGCGAGGGTCGCCGAGCGCGTCGGGACATCGGTCGTCGGCGTCGGCCGGGACGGCCGGGGTTCCGGCGTCGTGGTCAGCGACGGGCAGGTCCTGACCAACGCGCACAATCTCCGGGGCCGGGAGGTGACGATCACCTTCGCCGACGGTCGCTCGACGCGCGGCGAGGTCCGGGGGGTCGACCCCGATGGCGACCTTGCCGTCGTTGCCGTGGACACGGCCGGGGCGACGCCGGTCGCGTGGGGTGCCGGTGAGGCCGCGATCGGCGATCCCGTCTTCGGAGCCGCGGCGACGTACGGCGGCGGCGCACGCGTCACCCTGGGGTTCGTCTCGTCTGTCGCGCGGTCGTTCCGTGGACCAGGTGGGCGCCGGATCTCCGGCAGCATCGTGCACACCGCTCCCCTGGCGCCGGGCTCCTCGGGCGGCGCACTGCTCGACGCGGCGGGAAACCTCGTCGGGCTGAACACGAACCGGATCGGCGAGGGCTTCTACCTCGCGCTGCCGGCGGATGCGGCGCTCAAGTCCCGCGTCGACTCGCTCGCCAAGGGCGAGTCGATCGAGCGGCCAAGGCTCGGCGTGGCGATCGCGCCCAACCACGTCGCGCGGCGGCTCCGGCGCTCGGTCGGCCTGCCCGAGCGGGACGGCATCCTGGTCCGCGGCGTCGAGGACGGCAGCGCCGCCGCGGCCGCTGGAGTCGAGGTCGGTGACCTGATCGTTTCGGCGGGCGGCAGGGCCATCGCCGATGCCGATGACCTCCAGGACGCCCTCGGCAGCCTCACCCCGCCATACGAGCTCGTCGTCGTGCGGGGCGCCGATGAGAAGATTCTGGACATCACCAGCGCGAAGAAGGAGCGCACGCCGGGCGACGCCTGACGCCGCGAGTCGGAGGCGCGATGACCTCTGGGGGCGCTTCCGGCAAGGACCTGACCGGCTAGCATCCGGTCCGTGGATCGGATCCTTGCCTGGTACCGCGTCGGCTCATCGGTCGGGGCGGTCGCCGCGCTCGTCGTCGCCAACCTCATCCCGCTCGTCGGGGTGCTGTTCCTCGGCTGGAGCGTCTGGAACATCCTCGTCATCTACTGGCTCGAGAACGGCATCGTCGGCGTGATCAACGTCCTCAAGATGTCAGCGGCGACGGGCGAGGAGGCGACCGGCTCCGCCGCTGGTCTGCGCATCAACGGTCAGCCAGCGACATCGATGAGCAAGCTCGGCCTGATCCCGTTCTTCGCGATGCATTACGGGATCTTCTGGTTCGTGCACGGGATCTTCGTGCTCACGCTGCCGGCGTTCCTGAGCCTCGCCTCCGATACGCCGATGTCGTTGGACGTCGGCGCTGTCCTGTTCGCGGCGATCGGTCTGGCGGTCAGCCACGGACTATCGTTCTGGTGGAACTTCCTGCGTGGCGGCGAGTACCGGCGGACGACGCCCGCCGCGCTGATGTTCGCGCCCTACCGGCGCCTCATCGCGCTCCACCTCACGATCATCTTCGGCGCGATGGCGGTCATGTTCACCGGGGCGCCGGTCGCAGCGGTGGCGATCCTGGTCGGCGTCAAGACGCTGCTCGACCTCGGGCTGCACCTCGCGGAACATCGAGGCGCGGCAAGCCCCGGAGTCGTCCTCACGAGCTGAGGCGGGCGACCTCGTCGGCGTTCGATGGGTCGTCCATGACGGACGCCGTCTGACGGTCCCGCCAGGCCGCGAGTCGATCGGAGAGCGCGTCGTCGGTCAGGGCAAGGATCGCGGCAGCGAGGAGTCCCGCATTCGTGGCGTTGCCGATCGCGACCGTCGCGACCGGGATGCCACGCGGCATCTGGACGATCGACAGCAGCGAGTCCAGGCCGCCGAGGTGCTGTGTCGGGATGGGGACCCCGATGACCGGGAGCGCCGTCTTGGCGGCGAGCATGCCGGGAAGGTGCGCGGCGCCCCCGGCGCCCGCGACGATGACGCGGATCCCCCGCCCGGCGGCCTCCTCGGCATAGCGGAACAGGTGGTCCGGTGTCCGATGCGCGGACACGACGCGCAGCTCCGTCGGGACCCCGAGCTCGTCGAGGACCTTGACGGCGTCCTCGAGGACCGGGAAGTCCGACCGGCTCCCACCGACCACCCCCACGAGTGGCGCTGCCCGACGCTCGTGCGTCACGACTGCATATCCCGCGGTTCGGGGCTGTCGTCGTCCTTCCAGCGAAGGAGGTCGACTGCGGCGCGCGCGCGGGCGAGTGCCTCCTCGGTCGACGCGCCCATCGCCGTCACGTGGCCCATCTTGCGACGCTCGAAGACCTGCCGCTTGTCGTACAGATGGAGGTGGATCGTCGGATCGGCCATCGCGCGTGCCAGGCCGAGCGACTCCAGGCGCGCCGGGCGTGTCGGCCCGGTACCGAGCAGGTTGACCATCGCCGTCGGGGCGAGCGCCTGCGACGACCCGAGGTCGAGTCCGCAGATCGCGCGGACGTGCTGCTCGAACTGCGACGTCCCCGCACCATCGATCGTCCAGTGGCCGCTGTTGTGGACCCGCGGCGCGAGCTCGTTGGCGATCAGCCGCTGGTCTGGCATGAGGAAGAGCTCCACGGTCAGCGTCCCGGTGATGCCCATCATCACGGCCAGCCGCTCCCCGATGGCCGTGGCACGCTCCGGGACCTCCGGGTCGAGGGACGCTGGCGCCATGCTTTCGACGAGGATGCCGGCATCGTGGCGGTTGCACGCCACGGGGTACGTCGCGATCCCACCGACGATGCTGCGCGCGACGACGACGGAGATCTCGGCCTGGAACGCAAGCTCCGACTCCGCGAGGAGTGCCTCGCCATCGGGCCGGCCGAGACGCGCCAGTGCGCCGTCGAGATCGGCTGCTGTGTCCAGCCGCAGCTGACCACGCCCGTCGTAGCCGCCGGTCGCGACCTTGAGCCGCAGCGGCAAGCCAAGGGCGTCTGCCGCCTCGCGCAGGTCGGCGCTCGTGCGGACCTCGCGCCACGGCGCGACCGCGACGCCCGCGGACTCGAGGAACCGCCGCTCGGCGATGCGGTCCTGGGTGACATGCAGTGGTAGTCGACCGGGGCGGACCGGCCTCAGGACGTCGATGGCGTCGACCACGTCCGTCGCGACGTGCTCGAGCTCGTAGGTGACGACGTCGCTCAGGGTCGCCAGCCGGAGCGCCGCACCGACGTCGTCGTACGAGCCGACGATCACCCGATCGGCGATCCCTGACGCGGGGCAGTCCGGGTCCGGATCGAGGACGACGATGCGGTAGCCCATCGCCCGAGCAGCCAGGCCGATCATCCGGCCGAGCTGGCCCCCGCCGAGGATGCCGATCGTCGCCGGTGGCGTGATCGGCCGCCGCTCGACGCCGAGCTTTCGGTGGACGTCGGAGATCCACGCCTGCTTGCGGTAGGTGTATTGATGCGGCTCGATCGGCCCGCCCTCCACGATGCCGGTCTTGAGCGAGGCGTAGCCCTCGACGAGCGTCGGATCGGCGAGGAGGGCGTCACGGAACGCGACGTCGCGCGTGAGCTCCTCGCGGTCGGGCAAGACGTGGCAATGGATGCGGAACGTCGTCCCGGCACGGACGACCGAGCCGACGAGCATCGGCCGGCTGGGCGGCCACGGATCGGGTCCCGGTTGCGGACCGAACCCCAGCTCGCGAAGCATCGCGTCGACCGCCGGGACGTCATCCGGTGACGTCGCGATCGCGAGGTCGACGATGCCTTTGCCCGGCAGACCCGGGACCGCGGTGCTGCCGATGTGCTCGACGACGAGATCCGGGCGGCGCTCCTTGATCAGCTCGGCGACGACTGCGGCGACCTCCAGTGCCCTCGGGTCCCACGGTTCGACCGTCGCGACCCGTCGCTCGTACGGTCCGATCGGTGGGTGCACCGGGGGAGTGTAGACTGCGGCCCCATGCGACAGGTCATCGGCCGACGCACCTTCGAGGTCGACGTCGGGTAAGTCTCCGAGCTGATCGGCCGGGCTGACCGGGTGATCATCGATATCGGCACGGGCGACGGTCGTGCCGTCCTCGCCAGGGCCCGCGCCGAGCCCGCGTCCCTCGTGATCGGCGTCGACGCGGCCGCGGCATCCATGGCCGAGACGTCGCGGCGAGCGGACCGGCGTGGACCGCACAACGCAGCCTTCTTCGCGGCAGGGGCCGAGGCGCTTGCGTCCTCGCCGTTTGCGGGTACGGCGGACCAGGTCACCGTCACGTTCCCGTGGGGCTCATTGCTCCGTGGCTTGGTCGGCCTCGAGGAACTGGCGCTGCAGGGCGTCGCCGCGACCTTGACGCGAGGGGGGCGCCTCGAGGTCCTCGCCTCTGTCGTCCCGGCTGACCGGATCGACAGCCTCGACTGCCTGGACGATGGCTCCGCGTCGGCGATCGCCAGCGCCTGGTCCGCCGCCGGTCTGCGCCTGACGGCGATGCGACCTGCGACGCGCCTCGAGATCAAGGCAGCAAACTCCTCGTGGGCTCGCCGTCTTGGCCCGGGTCGTCCTGTGTGGCGCCTCGAAGGAGCGCTCGCGGGCTAGCATCTCGCGATGGCCGCAGCACACACGCCGGTGATCCTCGACGTCGACACCGGCATCGATGACAGCCTCGCGCTGCTCTACGCCCTGGCTTCACCGGAGGCGGACATCGTCGCGGTGACGTGTGTGTCCGGCAACGTGGATGCACGTCAGGTCGCGACGAACACGCTGGCACTGCTGGAGCTCGCAGGAAGGACCGACATCGAGGTCGCCGTCGGCCGGGAGGTGCCGCTCGCGCGACCGTTGGAGACGACGCCCGAGACGCACGGACCGGCTGGGATCGGCTATGCGGAGCTCCCGCCACCGGGTCGGGCCATCAGCGACCGACAAGGCGTCGACGTCATCATCGAGACGGCACGGGCGCGGCCGGGCGAGATCACGCTCGTCACGCTGGGCCCGCTCACGAACCTGGCCGTGGCCCTGGAGCGTGAGCCGGCGCTGCCGCGTCTCCTCCGACGGCACGTGCTCATGGGCGGCGCGTTCGGCGCCCAGGGGAATACGACGCCGACCACGGAATGGAATATCCACTGCGACCCCGACGCGGCGCGGATCTGTTTCCGCGCCTGGGGGGAGGCGATCGCGGGGGATCCGTCGATCGCGCGGCCGGTGGCGCTCGGGCTCGATGTCACCGAGGGCGCACGGATCGGCCCCGAGCACGTCGTGGCCTTGGCGAGACGCGCCGGGAGTACGCCAGACGAGACGCTGGCGGCTGCGGCCGACGACCCTCTGGCGCCACGCCGCTCCGTCGCCTCGAACCCGATCATCCGGTTCGTCGCCGACGCGCTCCGCTGGTATTACGAGTTCCACGAGCGATATGACGGCTTCTACGGCGCCTTCATCCACGACCCACTGGTGGTGGCCGCGACGCTCGACCCCCGGCTGATCACCACAGAAGCGCTGTATGTCGATGTCGAGACGCGTGGCGAACTGACGACCGGCATGACGGTCGCCGACCGACGGCGACTGACGGGCAAGGCTCCCAATCTCGACGTCGCCGCGAGCGCCGACGTCGTTACGTTCCTCGACCGGCTCGTCGAACGGATCGGCGGCCTCGCGGCCGCTCACGCCGCGCGCCTGGGGTAGCTTTCGCCTAGCGGCCGCGCCCGACGACGAGGAGCAGGAACGACGTCTCGATGACATCGATGCCGGCGATCACTGCGGCGACGATGAGCGGCAGCGGATGGCCGAGCGCCCAGCCGGCCGCGGCGGCGAACGCGGCGACCGCCAGGAACGCGAGCCGGACTGCGCGGATGAGCCCCGGTACGTCGGCCTGACCGGCGAGGGCGTGACCGGAATCGCCCATCCGGGCGACCGACCGCATGAGCAACATCACGCCGACTGCGACAGAAAGACCGACGAGGAATGCGCGCACGATCGCCGGCGGCGTGACGACCGCGTCCAGCCACCCACCGTTCCACCCGACCGCCGTCGCGAGGACCACCGCGATGAACCCGATCGCCACCGCGACGGCCGCCCCGAGGCGGGGCCGATCGCTCGCCGTCATCCCTCCACGACGTCGAGGGCCACCTCGTGGACCGCACCGTCGACGATGCGCCACGCCCGGACGCTCGGCATCTCGCTCCCCTGGTCCGCCTCGTCATCAGCGAGCGATACGAGGATGTACAGGGCGTCGGCGTAGAACCCGAGTCCGATGTCCGTCGGCGAAGGCACGGCCGGTGTGTGGGTGTGCGAATGCACGATGCCCCAGAAGACCTCGTCGGCGTCGTCGGTGGAGACGGTCAGCCGATACAGGTCGTCGGGGTGGATCTCGTAGCGGTACGGCGAGGCAGCCGCGTTCCGGACGGGCTCCCATCGGAGGGCTCGGCCGCCGGCAGCTGCCGGCCTGTCACCGACGATGACGCCGCACGCCTCGTTCGGGACACCAGCACGCGCGTGGTCGATGAGCGCCTGCAGCATGGTGGCGGGGATGTCGGCTGCGGCGGGGCCCGGATGGACCGGCGTCACCACCAGTTGACACCGCCCTCGAGGGCGTCGCCCATCTCGTCGAATGACGTGGTGTACGTGCCGGCCGACAGGTACTTCCAGCCGCCATCCGGCAGCAGCGCGACGATCGTCCCCTCATGCATCCGGGCGGCCTCGCGCGCTGCGGCGACGAGCACGGCTCCGCACGACGGCCCGCCGAAGATGCCCTCTCGGAAGACGAGCTCGCGCAGCGCGGTCAGCGCATCGAGGTTCGAGACGAGGTACTTCGCGTCCAATGCGTCCGGGTCGAGGATCTCGGGGATGAACCCCTCATCGAGCGAACGCAGACCCTGGACCTGCTCACCGGGGAGCGGCTCCGCGGCGACGATCCGGACACCCGGCTTGTGCTCGCGCAGGTAGCGCGAGACGCCCATGAGGGTGCCGGCAGTCCCGAGTCCGGCCACGAAGACGTCGACCTCGGGGCAGTCGGCGAGGATCTCCGGTCCGGTCGTCTCGTAGTGGGCCTGCGGATTGGCCGGATTGCCGTACTGGTACGGCATGACGAACCGGTCGTCCTTGCCGACGAGGTGCTTGGCGAGCGCGATCGCGCCGTTCGATCCGAGGGCACCGGGCGAATCGATGACCTCGGCGCCGAACAGCGCGGCCATCTGCCGCCGTTCGTTGGTGACGTTGTCAGGCATGACCAGCGCCACCCGGTAGCCCTTGCGCCGGCCGATCATCGCGAGCGCGATGCCGGTGTTGCCCGACGTCGGCTCGAGGATGATGGAGTCCTCGCGCAGCAGACCACGTGTCTCGAGATCCTCGATGAGGTACTTCGCGGCGCGGTCCTTGACCGACCCCGTCGGGTTCAGCATCTCCAGCTTCGCGAAGATGCGGACGCGCGGGTTCGGGCTCATCCGCGGGATCTCGACGAGCGGCGTGTGACCGATCGCATCGAGGATGTCGGCGTAGCGACCGCCGTGCGGGGCGAGATCCTCGTGCGCGTGGTGATGGTCGTGGGCGGCGTCGTCGACCCGCCACGGGACGGCCACGGTCAACCGCCGGCCATCGCTGGCAGGAGCCTGACCTCGTCGCCCTTGGCGACCGGCGTGTCGAGCCCGTCGAGGTAGCGGACGTCCTGACCGTTCACGTACACGTTGACGAAGCGATTGAGGTCACCCTCGTCGGTCAGCAGTTGTGCGCCGAGCGTCGGGTGGCGTTCGATCAGCCCGTTCACGACGGACCGGATCGAATCGCCATCGACGTCGATCGACTTCACGCCGCCGACGTTGGGCCGAAGGACGGACGGGATGAAGACCGTGCTCACGCGCGTGCCTCGGGGGAGACGCCGCCGGCGAGGCCGGTCGTCGTCATGAGGAACGGCGCGTCGGCACCGACGGTCGCGGCGTCCAGGGGTCGACCCGCCTTGCGCGCCTCGACCGCGGCGTCGGAGCAGACCGGGCACTCCGGGTCGCGCCGGAGCTGGAGCTCGGTGAACTCCGTCTCGAGTGCATCGAAGAGCAGCAACCGGCCGGCCAACGTGTTGCCGATCCCGAGGAGCACCTTCAGCGCCTCGTTGGTCTGGAGCAGTCCGAGGATGCCCGGGACGACGCCGAGGACACCGGCCACCGAGCAACCGGGCGCGAGCTCCGGCGGCGGTGGCGTCGGATAGAGGCATCGGTAGCAGGGCCCCTCGTACGGGATGAAGGTCGTGAGCTGGCCCTCGAACCGGAACACGCTCGCGTGGACGACCGGGATGCCGGCCGCGACCGCGGCGTCGTTGAGGACATAGCGGGTCTCGAAGGTGTCGGTGCCGTCGAGGATCACGTCATAGCCGTCGATCAGCCGCGTGACGTTGTCGGCGGTCAGCATCTCCTCGTGCTCGACGACCGTGACGTCGGGGTTGAGCGCGTTGATCGAGATCCGCGCGGATTCGACCTTGCGTTGCCCGACGCGATCTGTCGTGTGGACGATCTGGCGCTGGAGGTTGCTCACGTCGACGACGTCGAAGTCGACCAGACCGATCGTCCCGACGCCGGCAGCGGCCAGGTACAGCGCCGCGGGACTGCCGAGCCCTCCGGCGCCGATGAGCAGCGCCTTCGATTCGAGCAGCCGCTTCTGGCCGGCCGAGCCGACCTCGGGGATCAGCAGGTGCCGGCTGTAGCGCTGCTTCTGCTCCGCGCTCAGGACGACCGGCGTGTCGAAATCGAAGCCGGCGCCCTTCCAGGCCTGGAAGCCGCCGGACATGCTCGCGACATCGGCGTAGCCCATGTCGGCGAGCGTCTGGGCCGCGAACAGGGAACGGATGCCACCGGCGCAGTAGAGGATGACCGGCGCGTCACGATCGGGTGCGGCGGCCTCGATCTGCTGCTCGATGTAGCTCTTGGAAACGTGGTGCGCGCCCGGGATGTGGCCCTGCTCCCACTCGGATGCCTCGCGGACGTCGACGATCGTCGCGGCACCCGCGGGCAGTGCTTCGACCTGCTGGGCGGTCACCTCGCGGATCTGGTCGCGCGCCTCCCGGAGGAGGTCGGCGTAGGACTTCGGCATGGGGTGCGATGACTCCGGTGTTCGACAGGCTGGCTCGCGGGTCGCGGCCAGGGCGGTGGGGAAGGCGAAGGGTCGCGGGACGCGCCGGCTCAGGCCGGCCGGCGACACCTGCAGCGGCGCTCGATCCCGTTCACGCCTGCGTCCTCTGCGGTGCTGCGTCCTGGGCGGCCGTCGCCGTGGCGACGCCGAGATCACCGAGGACGTGCTGGAGGCTGTCGTGGCTCAGCATCGCGCACTTCAGCCGAGCCGGGCTGATCTCGATGCCGAGCAGGTCGAGCAGGTCATCCGCACGGAACGTGGCGACGTCCTCGAGCGGCTTGCCCTTGATCTCGTCCGTGAGAAGACTCGCACTGGCCTGGCTGATCGCGCAGCCACGACCGGTGAAGCCGACCCGATCGACGACGCCGTCCTTCACGCCGAGCATCAGCGTGATCCGATCGCCGCAGAGGGGGTTAGAGCCCTCATAGCTGGCGTCGGCGTCCTCGACCACGCCGAAGTTATGCGGCTGCCGGTAATGCTCGAGGATGTAATCGCGGTACAGGTCGTCCATCGGAGGTTCGAGTGTAGCGCGGATCGACAATCCCGACCAGCGGGGTCGGGATTAACGGTCGGTCCGGTGACAGACGCATTCGCGGCGCTCGGTGCCCCGCTGCAACGGACCGTTGTGCAGGGCTGCTGGTACCAAGCGGCGAGGGCTGACTCGGCACCCTCAGGGCTATCGTCGCCGTTCGGTGACGACGAACCTCGCGGACGCCCTCGGAGTCGCGCTCGGCGGGGTCGCGCAGAAGCGCGGCCTCATCCCGCGCGTACCCGACGGCGACCGTCTCCTTGCCGATGCCGCCGTGTGGCTGACCGGCGAGTACCCGGACGCGGTCCGGTCGACCCACCAACGCACGCTTCCCGGGGGTGAGACAGCGCTCGCGGTCGATCTCCACCCGGCGGTCCCGCCGTTCCTTCTGACCGCGAATGACGAGGGCCGCGTGACGGCCATCGGTGAGACCGGCGTGGCGGGCCCCGGCTATCACCGGTTCGTGGGCCGCCTGCTCGAGCGACTCAGCGCGGAAATGGCGATCGACTGGACCGACGGCGACGGCGCGACGGCGTTCGTCGACCGGCAGGGCGCGGAGCGGCTCTATCTCGGCTGGCTCGGCCCCCAGCTCGCCAGGGCCCGGATCCGCGTCCGACGTGGCGAGCGCGGTGTCCCGCTCGGGATCCCGGCCGGGACACGGTTCACGACGGAGGCCGCCCTCGCGACCGTGCTCGGGCCGCGCGACGAGGCGTGGCTCGACTCGGCGATCGCCGACCCGCGGATCGCCCTGGGCGTCACGCCGTGGTGGGCCGACGCGACCGACGGTCAGTACCTGCTGAACCGGGCGCTCGTGCTGATGTGGCTGCACGTCCGCTGGCGGACACCGGCCATGGAGGGCGAGGCCGACCTCTTCGACGAGATCCATCGACTGCTGTCGCGTGCCTGTCCCCTCGACCCGGACCTCGACTTCCCGTGGCACGCGTGGACGGAGCTGACCGCGCTGCGGGGGATCGACGACCTGATGGCCCGGCAGGCGGCCGACCGAGCGACGATGGCGCCGGAACCGGATCCGCCGGTCGGGTACCGGCGCGACCCTGTCGTCATCACCCACGAGGGCTGGACGCTCGAAGTGCCCGGCGAGTACGCGGAACGCCGGACGTCCGAGGAATGGTGGGGCGGCGGCACAGGCCGCAACATCACGCTCGCCGCCACGACGACCGGCCACGCCGATGGCACCTCGATGACCGCGCAGGAGTTCATCGAACAGTTCGCGGTCGACCTCGGTCCCGATGCCATCACCCATCGCGCCGGTGGCCTCGTCGGTCGTGCGCGGCTCATGACCGACGCGTCCTCGGGTCTCGAGATCGGCATCCTCGAGGGCTACTCCGCGGTGAGCGGCTCGGGTGCCGCGATCCGCATCGAGTTCGACGACCCGGGCGACTGGCAATGGGCGCTCGACATGTGGCGGTCGCTCGCCCCGGGCTGATACGCGCCGTCGCGCGGCAGGCTAGCTGTCGAAGACCCGCCAGACCTCGTTCAGGCCACTCGCGAGGCGGTCGATGTCTTCGGTCGTCGTGTAGACGCTGAAGCTCGCGCGGGCCGTCGCGGCGAGGTCGAGTCGCTCATGGAGCGGCATCGTGCAGTGGTGGCCGGCACGGACCGCGATCCCGAAGCGATCGAGCACCTGGGCGACGTCGTGGGGATGGATCCGTGGCAGGTTGAACGGGACGACGCCGCCCCGACGATCCGGATCCATCGGGCCATACAGCTCGATCTGCGGGACTTCGCGGGGAAGCACCTCCAGGGCGTACGACACGAGCGCCCGCTCGTGCTCCCGGACGGCGTCCATCCCGATATCCATCAGATACTCGGCGGCGACGCCGAGCCCGATCGCGTCACCGACGGCCGGAGTCCCGGCCTCGAACTTCCAGGGGACCTCGTTGAACTCGCTCCGCCGCAGGTGGACCTCGCGGATCATCTCGCCACCCGCGAGGAACGGCGGCATCGCCTCGAGCAACTCGCGTCGGGCCCACAGCGCACCCGAGCCCATCGGGGCCAGCATCTTGTGGCCGCTGAAGGCGTAGAAGT
>DATHTG010000040.1:0-1833 GCA_035463515.1 Candidatus Limnocylindrales bacterium | reverse complement strand
CGATACCCGCGCTGCTCTTCGGCGGCAGGTCGGAACGGACGGGATGGCAGTCGACGGCGCCACGGAGCACGCCCGCGAGGAGGTACCGCTCCTGCTGGCTGAGCGGTCGCTCGGTGGGGCGGGGCTTCGGTGTCGGGGTCGCGACGGGGTCGGATGGTTCGGGCGTCGCGGCAGGCGTCGACGGCTCCGGCGTGACGACCGGGGACGCTGTCGCGGGTACGCTGGGTGCAGCGGACGGGATCGATGCGTCACCGGACGGTGAGGGCGCGGGTGTCGTCGGCGCGGCACACGCGGCGAGGGCGATCACGGCGACGACCATCGCCGTCAGGACGGACTTCTGCATCTCTAGGCTCCGAGATGGCCGGGAGATCTGCCCCGACACCGTGCCCACGTTGCGCCCGTCCGCAGCCGCGTGGAATCGGCGCGCGGCGATGCCCGGGATGGACGAATGTCGTGAACCTCGGCAAGCGTCGCCGGGAGCGGCCCCTAGTTGCGGCGGCCGAACCCGAACCTGCGTTGGCGCTTCGTGATGCCGGTCTCCGGGACCGCGTAGCCGTCGGACCCGAACGCCGAGGTGCTGAGTCGCACGAGCTGCTCGGCGGCCGGGGACCGGGGCGCGCCCAGGACGATCGGCACGCCCTCGTTGACGGCCTTGAGGTACAGGAACGGGTCGTACGGGAGGTCCGTCGAGATCCGCGACCCCAGTGCCGACTCGATGTCGCGCGGCTTGAGGATCTCGCGGGCGAACATGTTGTTGAGCACGAACGTCGACTTGCCACTCACAGAGCCGGTCTCGTTGAGGTACTCGAGCAGAGCGTGGACGGCCTTCAATGACGAGATCTCGGGGTGGACCGGCAGCAGGATGGTCTCGGCGGCCTCGAAGACCCGCAACACACGCTCATCGAGGATCGATCCCGCGTCCACGACGACGGCGTCGTAGCCCTCGAGCAGCGTGCCGAGGATGTGCTCGACATGGTCGGCCGTGACGAGCTCCGATGCCTCGGGCGACATCGGCGCAGCGAGGACGTGGAGGCCGCTGTCGTGCCGGACGATGTATGTCTTGATCAGTTCGGGTTCGTGCATGGACGTCTCGTCGCGCACGACATCGGCGATCGTCAGTTTCGGCTCGATGTTGAGGTGGGTCGCGACGGCGCCGAACTGCAGGTCCAGGTCGACGAGGACGACCCGATCGGCCTTCCGCTGGGCCGCGGCCACAGCGACGTTCGTCGCGATCGTCGTCGTCCCGACGCCACCCTTCGGGCTGTAGACGGCCACGGAGCGCCGCGGTCGGGCCAGCGTCAGGCCGTCGGGAGAAACCACCGGCGCCAGGTCGCGCGAGCGCTGGAAGCGCAGCAGCAGCGCTTCGACCCGCGCCTCCACCTCGCGCGCGTCGAAGGGGCGGGCCACCACGTCGTCCGCGCCGGCCTCGAGGAAGCTGATCCTCTCCTCGACGTCGTCGCTGGCCGCAACACACAGGATCGGGACAGCGGTCGTCGAGGCCGCGGCGCGGATGTCGTGGCACATCTCGAAGGCGGTCTTGCCCTTCACCCCCGAACCGACGTCGATCGCCGCCAGCTGATGCTCCGGCACCTTGGCGACCGCCTCGGCGACGTCCGTCGTCCGGGTCACGGTGTACCCGGCACTGGTGAGGATCTGGGCGAGTGACGCGTCACCGGTCGTCGTGGACTCGAGGAGGAGGATCGTGCTGGCGGGCAATGGATCTCCGGTCTGGTCGGTCGGTCGGGGACGGGCAAGAGGATACATCGGGCGCCGTGTCATGCCGTCCTGCCGTCCGGGGTCGGCCTCGGGAGCGTGCTAGACTACCGCCGTCCC
>DATHTG010000039.1:0-3509 GCA_035463515.1 Candidatus Limnocylindrales bacterium | reverse complement strand
AAGGGCATGCGGATGGTCCGCTCGCCGCGGGAGCTGGCGTCCGTGCTGCCGGTCTGCCGCTCGGAGGCGCGTGCCGCCTTCGGCGATGACTCGCTCTACCTCGAGAAGTGGCTCGAGGACAACCGCCACGTCGAGATCCAGGTGGCCGTCGACCGGTTCGGGCACGGCGTCCACCTGTGGGAGCGCGACTGCTCCGTCCAGCGCCGGCACCAGAAGATCCTCGAGGAGTCGCCCTCGCCCGCGATGACGCCCCAGGGCCGCCGCGAGCTCGCGGAGCGTGCGATCCGCGCCGTCGTCGCGGCGGGCTACGAGAACGTCGGCACGCTCGAGTTCCTGGTCGACGCGCGCGGTGACTTCTACTTCATCGAGATCAACTGCCGGATCCAGGTCGAGCATCCGGTGACAGAGGCAGTGACCGGCCTCGACCTCGTGGCCATGCAGATGCGCATCGCCGCCGGCGAACCACTCGGGCTCACCCAGGCCGATATCGACTTCGATGGCCACGCCATCGAGTTCCGGATCAACGCCGAGGATCCTGCTCACGACTTCCGGCCCGGGGCCGGCACCGTGGAGCGCTACTTCGCGCCGGGTGGCCCGGGCGTCCGCATGGATTCCCACTTGTTCACCGGCTACGAGGTCCCGCCGTTCTACGACTCGTTGCTCGGCAAGCTCATCGTCTGGGGCCCCGATCGCGAGACCGCGATCGCCCGCGGGCGCGTCGCCCTCGAGGAGCTCGTCATCGACGGCATCACCACCAACGTCGACATCCACCAGGCATTGCTGGCGTCGGAGACGTTCCTCGAGGGCCGGATGACGACGAACCTGCTCGACCGGGTCGGGAGCGCGGCCTTCCTCGCGGCGGCCGCCCGGGTATGAGGGTCGTGCAGACCTGCACATGCTGGCGCGCAGCCGGCACCGCCAATCGCCGAGACTGACCACGACCCAGCCCCCGCAGGAGTGCCCGTGACCCACATCGTCCACACGACCGCCGAGATCGAACGCCTGATCCCGCATCGCCACCCGTTCCTGCTCGTCGATCGGATCGTCGAGTACGACGCGGACGCGAAGCGGATCGTGGGCGAGAAGGGCGTGACAGCGACCGAGTGGTACTTCGCCGGCCATTTCCCCGGGCTGCCGGTCATGCCCGGCGTGCTCCAGGTCGAGGCGCTCGCCCAGACGATGGCGGTCTACGTCGCGAAGCAGCCCGGCTTCGGCGATCGGATCGGGCTGTTCGCGGGCATCGACGACGTCCGGTTCAAGCGGATCGTCGCGCCCGGCGACACGCTCCGGCTCGAGGTGACGATGGAGAAGCTCGGCTCCCGCTTCGGCAAGGGCCGGGCTGTCGCGACGGTCGATGACGAGGTCGCGTGCGAAGGCACCCTGAGCTTCATCATCCCGCCGGAAGGAGCGCTGCGATGACCCGTATCGCGGCACTATCCGACGTCCATGGCAACGTCGCCGCACTCGAAGCGGTGATCGGCGAGATCACCCGCGAGAAGCCGGATCGGGTCGTGGTCGCGGGCGACCTCGTGCTCAACGGGCCCGAGCCCGTCGCCGTCGTGGACATGCTCCGGAATCTCGCGTCGGAGGGCGCGTCGGTCGTCAGCGGTAACACCGACATCGCCGTCGCGGACTTCGACTTCGCCGCGGCCTTCCCGTGGATGACCGACGGCGTCCCCGACGCGATCGTCGCGGCGGCGGAGTGGGCGCACGACACGTTGGGCGAGGAGCGGGTGGAGTGGCTGCGGTCGTTGCCCGCGGAGCGTCGCATCCGCGCGGACGACGACACGCTCGTGCTCGTGTGCCACGCCTCGCCGGGCTCGCAGACGTCGGGCTTCGACCAGGACCTCGATCCTTCCGTCACGATCGAGCGGGTGGCGCGCACCGACGCGCGCGTGATCATCTGCGGCCACACGCACCTGCCCGAGGTGCGGGACCTCGGCTGGAAGGTCATCGTCAACGACGGATCCGCCGGGTACATCTTCGATGGCGATCCGACCGCCACGTGGGCGCTCATCGACGTCACCGACGGCGAGGTGAACGCCGAGATCCGCCGGACGTCGTTCGACACGCTCAGCGTCGCCAATGCCATCTCGTCGCGGGGTCTGGCCGGCGACGTGTATCGCGCCGCGACGGTCCGGACGGGAAAGCTCGTCCGATGAGCACGAGACGCGTGGTCGTCACCGGGATGGGGCTCCTCACGCCGCTCGGCAACGACGTCCAGAGCTCATGGGACGGCTTCGTCGGTGGCCGGTCCGGCATCCGGACGATCGAGGCCTTCGACCCGTCGCGGTTGTCGGTCCGGATCGCCGGTGAGGTCCGCGACTTCGACTCGAGCCATGTCCTCGACCGCAAGGACCAGCGCCGGACGGATCGGTACATCCAGTTCGGGCTGGTCGCCGCCCGCCAGGCCATGGACCAGGCGGCGCTCCCGGACCGGCTCGACGGGCCGCTCGCGGAGCGCACCGGGGTGATCCTCGGGACGGGCCTCGGTGGCGTCGGCACGCTCAACGACGGGTTCGCGATCAATGCCACGCGCGGTCCGGATCGGATCAGTCCGTTCCTCATCCCGATGGGTATCCCCAACACCGGGTCGGGCCAGATCGCGATCAACTTCGGGATGACCGGCCCGAACTTCGCGACCGTGTCCGCCTGTGCGACCGGCGGCCACGCGGTGGGCGAGGCGTTCGAGACGATCCGCCGGGACGACGCTGACATCATGCTGGCCGGCGGGTCGGAGGCCGGTATCCACGAAGCGCTGATCGGTGGGTTCGCGTCGATGCGCGCGCTGTCCGATCGCAATGACGACCCCGAGGCGGCCTCGCGGCCGTTCGATGTCGGGCGCGACGGGTTCGTCGTCGGCGAAGGGGCCGGAGTGCTGGTGCTCGAGGAGCTCCAGCATGCGGAGTCGCGCGGGGTCGAGCCACTGGCCGAGATCGTCGGCTACGGCGCCACAGCCGACGCGTCGCACATCACGCTGCCTGCGCCGGGAGGGATCGGCGCCGTCCGCGCCGCGCGCCGCGCCCTCGAGAAGGCCGGCATCGGACCGGACGAGGTCGACCACGTCAACGCCCACGCGACGTCGACGCCGGAGGGCGACAAGGCAGAGCTGCAGGCGATCAAGACGATCCTCGGCGAGCACGCCGCGTCCGTGCCCGTGACGGCCAACAAATCGATGATCGGGCACACGCTCGGAGCGGCGGGCGCCATCGAATCGATCGTGACGATCATGACCATCCGCGACTCCTGCATCCCCCCGACGATCAACTTCGACGACCCGGACCCTGAGGCAGCGGGCACGCTGATCGTCAGCGGCGAGGCGATGCGTCACGACGTCCGTGTCGCGCTCTCGAACTCCTTCGGGTTCGGCGGTCAGAACACCGCGCTGCTGTTCCGTCGGTGGGACGCATGACCGACGACCGCCAGCCCATGCCGGACACCGTCCCGGCGCCCGAGATAGAGGCGCCCGTGGACCTGGTCGAGCCGGCCGCGCCGCCGTCCGATGGCGG
>DATHTG010000038.1:0-5891 GCA_035463515.1 Candidatus Limnocylindrales bacterium | reverse complement strand
CCTAAGGCTATACGTCGCATCAGTCGTGGTCGTTGGCGTCCTGACGCTGATGGCCGCGACTTTTGTGTTTCCAATCGATTCGAACATCGCCCTGCGTCTACCAGGATCGGGCGCCCCAAACACCGAGGAGCTTCTCCTCGGTGTTGCGTTTTGGACTGCAATCACCCTCATCGCATCGGCGTGGCCTGTCCAGCAGCCACGCGGCTCGCAGATCGGCCTCGCGGTGGCCCCAATTATGGCTTCGTTCATGCTCGGAGGGCCTGCGGTTGGTGGGTGGGTCGCCGCGCTCGGGACGACGGAGTTGCGGGAGCTGAGAGGCCGCATTCCCTGGTATGGAACGTTGGCTAACCATGCAGGCCTTGTCATCCCAGCTGTTGCGGCAGGGATCGTCCGCCACGTAACGCTCCCATTCGTCGCCAGCCTCGGCCCCGTCGGCGACTTTGGGACGGCGATGCTGTCGGCGACCGTCTTCCTTCTGCTTAACGCATGGCTGGCGTTTCTCCTTGTCGGCCTTCGAACTGGCCAGTCGGTGCGTGAGGTCTTCCTGGGAGATACGCGCGGAGTAGCTGGCAGCATGGTCGCCCTTGCTCCGCTGTCGTGGCTGATGACCGTCGTGTACGCGGTCCAGTGGTGGGCAACCGCCCTGTTCGCCGTCCCGCTCTACTCGACTCGTCTCGCGTATGCGCGCTTCATCGAGATGCGCGAGATGTTCACCCAGACGATCGGCGCGCTCGCTGAAGCCGTCGACAAGCGCGACCCGTTCACGGCCAAGCACAGCCATCGGGTGAAGGAGATCGCCGTCGATATCGGCCGCGTCATGCACGTCACCGACGCGGAGCTCGAGGCGCTGGAGTGGGGCGGCCTGCTCCACGACGTCGGCAAGATCGGCGTCCCGGACCGCGTCCTGAACAAGCAGGAGCGCCTGGACCGGGAGGAGCGGATGATCATGAACGCGCACCCGGTCCTCGGCGCGCAGATCATCGCCCCCGTCACGAAACTCGCGCCCGAGTTGCCGATCATCCGCCACCACCACGAGTGGTACAACGGCTCCGGCTACCCCGATCGACTCATCGGCGACGAGATCCCCAAGCTCGCCCGCGTGCTGCACGTCGCCGACGCGTTCGAGGCGATGACCGCCGCCCGTCCCTATCGGATGACGCCGCTCACGGCGGAGCAGGCGCTGGCCGAGCTACGCAAGTTCGCCGGCATCCAGTTCGACCCGGTCGTGGTCGACGCGTTCGTGAGGACGCATCACGTCGAAGGTGTCGCCGATCCGGGCCGGACCGTCCAGCCGCGTCCCATCCCGCTCCTCGGCCAAGCCGCAGCGACGCGACTCGCCGAGCCGCCCACCAGCGGCACGCTTCCCGCCTCCGCCCAAGCCCCCGAACAGGCCTGACGAACCGAGAGCCCGCTCCAGCATCATGACCCGATGCTGATCGGCGGGATACTGCTCGGCCTGGTCCTCGGCCTCCTGGCCGGCGGCAAGCTCCGGAACCTCGCCGAGATCCACCTCCGCTGGGCGTGGCTGCTCGTCGTCGCGGTCGTCCTCCGGTTCGCGACAGAGGCGGCGCTGGGCGCACACCTCGAGATCGTCGAGATGCTCCGGCTGCCACTGCTTGCCGGTGCATTCGCGATCCTGCTCGTCGCGCTGTGGGTCAACCGGACCTATCCAGGCCTGAGTCTGGCGTTCCTCGGTGTCCTGTCGAACACCCTTGTCATCCTGGTGAATGGCGGGTTCATGCCGATCTGGAGCCCGGCGCTGACCGCCGCCGGGCTCACCGATGCGGACGTCACCCGCTCGTTCCACGTCGTCGTCGACGCGGCGGCGCCCGATTTTCTCGGCCGGCTGCTGATCCTTGGCGATGTCATCCCGGTCCCGATCTCGTTCATCAGGAACGTCTACTCGCTCGGTGACCTGTTCCTGACCCTCGGCCTCGCGTTCTTCCTGTTCGCCGGCGTGGTGCGCGTCCCGACCCCCATCGAGGAGCAGCAGGACGCCGACCTGCGCCGTCGACTGGCCGCGGAGCGCGCCGACCAGAGGCGCGCATCGGGCCTTGCCCCGGGCCTCGAGCAGACCGCCGCCCTCCAGCGCCCGACGGTCCTTGGTGCCGCACGTCAGCGTCTCGCCGGCCCCGGCGTGAGCGCTACGGCCGCGGTCCCGACTGCAGCGGCACCGCCCCGACCGCCCATACCGATCCCCGGTCTGAGCCCGGATGTCCTTGCCCGTCTCCGTCGCCACCCGTACGTCCGGCTCGCGCTCAACGGCTCGTTCGGTGCTCTCTGGGCGGGACAACTCATCTCGCTGTTCGGCGATCGGGTCCACCAGGTCGCGATCGCCGCGATCGTGTTCGTCGTCACGGACTCACCGATCGCCGTCGCGCTGGTGTTCGTCGCCGCGACGCTGCCGAACCTCCTGTTCGGACCCATCGCGGGCACGCTCGTCGACCGGTGGGACCACCGCGAGGTCCTCGTCGTCAGCGACATCCTTCGCGCGGCTGTGGTCGTCATCATGCCGATCGCCGCCTCGATCAACATCTGGCTCGTCTACCCGCTTGCGTTCATGCTCACGACGATCTCGATCTTCTTCCGGCCTGCGCGGGTGGCGATCCTGCCGCGACTCGTCCGCGAGGACGAGCTGCTCACGGCCAACTCGGCGCTGTGGATCGGCGAGACCATGGCCGACGTGATCGGCTTTCCTCTGGCCGGTCTGTTCGTCGCCCTGGTCGCGGACGCTCGATCGATCGCCTTCTGGTTCGACGGCGCGACATACCTGGCTTCAGCGCTCCTCCTCAGCACGCTCATCCCGCGGCCAGTCCAGACCGAGGCGCCCACCGGTGCCACCGCTTCGGACGAGCAGACCGAGGGCTTCCGAGGCGAGCTGGTCGCGGGCTGGCGGTTCCTCCGAAACGAGCCGGTCCTCCTCGCCAACACGCTCCAGGCGGTCGTGGCCCAGCTGACGGTCGGCGTCCTCATCGGTCAGACGGCGGTCTTCGCAGAGCACGTGTTCGGCGGGCAGGGCTTCGACTGGGAGGCCGTGTACGGCTTCATCGAGGGCAGCCAGGGCGCGGGCAACCTGATCGGCGGGTTCGTGATCGGCCTCGTCGGGGCCCGCCTCGCGAAGGGCCGGATGATCATCGCCGGCTACACGGTCTTCGGCCTGCTGACGACGCTCATGGCGTTCTCCGGCAACCTGGGCATCGTCCTCGCGATCGCCTTCGGGATCGGCATCGCGAACATGGTCTTCATCATCCCCAGCCAGACGCTGTTCCAGGAGCGGACGCCCGGCAATCTCCTCGGTCGGGTGGTCGGGTTCCGCTTCTCACTGGTGTTCGGCGCGATGCCGCTGTCGATCGGCCTGGGCGGCGTCCTTGCCGAGACGATCGGCGTGACGACCGTCATCGCGGCATTCGGGCTTGTCACCGCGGCCGCGGGGTTGGCGGGCTGGTTCGTGCCGGCGGTCCGCGAGGCGTGACGGCCCATCGGGTATCCTGTCGCCCGCTTGGTGCACCGCGACGACGGCACGCAGCCGAGCTCCAGGAGCGATGACACGCCCGTGACCGATCCACGTGACCGCGCGCCCGATGAGCCGCTCGAGCCGGCCGATGACGACATGGTCGAGGAGGTCGTCGAGGGCATCGATGCCCAGCTCGACACCGAGGACGTCGATGCCCAGGACACGGACATCGACGACGCAGATGTCGACGACATCGAGGGCGAGCTGCTCGACGACGCCGAAGCCGATGCGCTCGAGGCCGAGCAGGCGGGCATCGACGACTACGAAGCCGCGATCCGGGAGGTCGCCGGCGAGGCGGTACCGGCCGCGACTGCGGCTGAGCGCCGGACATCGGCCCAGCGACGCGCCCAGGGCAAGGCCCCGACCCGTGCTCCGTCGCCGTCCGAGATCGCCGTCCACGTCCGCGAGGATTGGTCGAGGGCGTTCGTGATCGTCGCTGTGGCGGTGTTCGTCGCGATCCTGCTCAACGGGGTGGTGCTCGGGACGGGCGGGCTCCTGCGACCCATCGCTACGCCGACACCGATCCCGACCGAGAGTCCGAGTGCCTCCCCGTCGAGCAGCGCCTCACCGTCGGGCGCGGAGTCGCCGTCGGGAGGGTCGCCCAGCGCGTCGCCCGCCGCCTCCTAGCCTCCCGCCGCGCATCGCGCGGTCTACTCTCTCGGCATGGGCGCTGACGACGATCGGCGGCGCATGGTCCAGGACCAGTTGCGGGACCGCGGCATCGGCGACGAGCGAGTGCTGGCCGCGATGGGCGACCTCCCCCGCGAGCTGTTCCTCGGGGCGTCACGGCAGGGCCGCGCGTACGCGGACGAGGCCGTCCCGATCGATGCCGGTCAGACCATCAGCCAGCCATGGGTCGTCGCCCGTATGACCGAGCTGCTGGCGCCACAGCCGGGCGATCGCGTGCTCGAGCTCGGGACGGGATCCGGCTATCAGGCCGCCATCCTCGCCGCGCTCGGCGCCGACGTCACGAGCCTCGAGCGGCACGCCGTCCTGGCCGACGCCGCCCGCGAGCGGATCGACCGGCTCGACCTTCCGGGGCGCGTCACCATCCGGACCACCGACGGTAGCCTCGGCGACCGAGGCGGCGCGCCGTGGGACGGGATCATCGTGACGGCGGCTGCGCCCTCCATCCCGGACGAGCTCCGCGACCAGCTCGCCGACGGCGGTCGCCTCGTGATACCGGTCGGACCGCGCGACCACCAGACGCTGACGCTCGTCGTCAGACGCGGCAACGACTGGCATGAGACCCCGCATGGCGCCGTGGTGTTCGTGCCACTCATCGGCGAGGGAGGCTTCTCCGAGGACGCCCCGTCGCGCGAGCCGGGCTGGCGCCGCTGGTTCTGAGTCTGGGGTCGGGAGCGCTCGGTATACTCGGCCGGCCATGACCCACGTCTTCGTCGCGCCGCACCCGGACGACGTCGCCCTCTCCTGCGGCGGCCTCATCGCGAGCCTGCGCGAGGTCGGACAGAACGTGACGATCATCACCGTCTTCTCCGGCGAAGCGGTCGACGGTGTCCTTGGGCCGGGTGGCACCCCCACCTACCCACGGGAGGCGCTCGGATTCGGGACGAAGGCGATGTGGCCGTCGACCGAGGCGTTCAACCGGAGCTCGATCCTGCCCGACTATCCGCTCGCGCCGGCGTGGGTCGCCGACGAGGACCGGCTCGAGGCGACCCAGAGCGACGCGGACGCCGCGGCCAAGCGGTTCTGGCAGCGCTCATCGTGGTACCGACGCGCGAGCATCCGGGCCGAGTCGCTCGCCGGTCAGGCCGTCATCGATGAGTTGCCGACACAGGGCGCCGTCGTGACCGACGAGATCGTCAACGACGCCGCGGCCGGCGACCTCATGGCGCGCCGCCGGATCGAGGACGAGCGCTTCGCGTACTTCGCCGAGGCCTCGATCGTCTTTCTGGACCAGCCGGATGCCTCGTTCCGCGGCTACGAGACCGATGGGGAGCTGCTCGGACAGCCACGGGACGGCGACCTGCACCTGAGCGCCGTCCTCCGCCGCGAGATCGATCGGCTCGAGCCGCAGCAGGTGTACCTGCCGTTGGGCGTCGGGGGGCACGTCGACCACCAGCTCTGTAGACAGGCGGGCATCGACATGCTGCGCGCCGGCGATCGTTGGGTGATGCCGGGTCCGGAGTACGCGGGGACGGTCGTGTTCTACGAGGACTTCCCGTACGCGCTGTGGAGCGACTTCCGGACGATCGACCAGCTCGGCCCGGACGCCTTCGCCGATCTGCCACGCGACGTCAGTCTCTTCCCGGCGTTCACCGACATCGGCGACCAGATGGAACGGAAGATCACCGGGATCGGCATCTACGAGAGTCAGGTCGACCGGCTGTTCGACGACCGGCGCCAGATGGCCGAT
>DATHTG010000037.1:0-2387 GCA_035463515.1 Candidatus Limnocylindrales bacterium | reverse complement strand
AGCGGCGACGTGAGCTCAAAGCCGCGTCGGCCAGCAGCATGTCCATCGTGGCCGCGGCGCCGTCATGGCCGGGGCCGTCGGCGTCGCTCACGACGAGCGTGCCGTCTCGGGGATCTCGATGTCGCGCTTGACGATCTTGCCCGTGGCGGTCTTGGGCAGCTCGTCGGCGAACCAGATCTTGCGCGGGTACTTGTACGCGGCGACCTCGCCCTTGACGAACGACTGCAGCTCCTCGGCGTCGACGTCCTCGCCGTCCTTGAGCACCACCGCCGCGCCCACCTCCTCGCCGAGGCTCTCGTCGGGCACCGCGATCACGGCGCACTCGAGCACCGCCGGGTGCTGGAAGAGGACCTCCTCGATCTCCCGCGGATAGACGTTGTAGCCGCCGCGGATGATCATGTCCTTCTTACGGTCGACGATGAAGAAGTAGCCGTCCTCGTCGATCTTGGCGATGTCGCCGGTGTGGAACCAGCCGCCCTTCATCGCCTCCTCGGTGGCCTCGTCGCGCTTGAAGTAGCCCTTCATGATGTTGTGCCCGCGGATCACGATCTCGCCGATCTCGCCCTGCTCGACGTCGTTGTCGTCCTCGTCGACGACCTTCATCTCGACGCCCTCGATCGGCGTGCCGATCGAGCCGACCTTGCGCTCGCGGTCGGGATGGTTGAACGAGGCGACGGGGGACGTCTCCGACAGCCCGTAGCCCTCGAGGATCTTGCAGTCGAAGGCCTCCTCGAAGCCGCGCATCGTCTCGCCGGGCATCGCCGAGCCGCCCGACACGCAGAGCCGCAGGCACGAGACGTCGGCCTTCTCGCGCTCGGGGTGGTTGAGCATCGCGTTGTACATCGTGGGCACGCCCGCGAAGACCGTCACCTTGTCGCGCTCGATGACCTCGAGCGCCTTGCCGGGGTCGAAGCGCGGGATGAAGGTCAGGCACGCACCGCCCAGCGTGCCGATGTTCATGCACACGGTCTGCCCGAACGTGTGGAAGAGCGGCAGCGCTCCGAGCACGACGTCGTTCTCGCCGATGTCGAACAGCGTGTCGCGCGAGATCACGGCGTTCTTGCGCAGGTTGTCGTGCGTGAGCTCCGCGCCCTTGGGCTCGCCCGTGGTGCCGGACGTGTACAGGATCACCGCCACGTCGTCGCCGTCGCGGTCGACCAGGTCGCGATCGGGCTCGTGCTCGGCGAGCTGCTTCTCGAACTCGCCGGGAGCCACGGAGATCAGCTCCACGCCGGCGGCCTCGGCGCCCTTCTGCGCCTCCTCGGCGAAGCCGTGCCAGGCCAGCAGCAGCTTGGCCTCCGGGTTCTCGAGATAGAACTGCACCTCGCGACCCTTGAGCAGGACGTTCATCGGCACGACGGTGCCGCCCGCCCGCAGGATCGCGTAGTAGGCGATCGGGAAGTACGGCACGTTGGGCAGCATGATCCCGACGCGATCGCCGGGCTCGATCCCCTTGGACTTGAGCAGGGCGGCCAGGCGCGCGCTCGCCTCGTCCACCGCCGCCCACGGCACGACCGTGTCGTCGAGCTTGTACGCCGGGCGGTCGGGGGACCGCTCGGCGGTGTCGATCAGGATGCCGGCAAGGTTGTCGGTCACGTGGGTCTCCTCCGTCGTCTGGTATGCGCCTACCCAGTCAGCCGGGAGCGAGCACATCCGTGCGGGAGTAGTGCCCGACGGCGTCGAACCAGCGCTTGGCGTGCAGCCCGACCCGCAGGTCGCAGTCGGCCGTCAGGATCCCCTCGGCGTCGTACAGCGGCCCGGCGATGACGTCGCCCGACGTCGGCTCCACGATCACGGCTCCGCCGCGGCCGTACACGGCGTCGCGGTCCACCTCGACCGGGAAGTCGTCCGGGAACGCGCTGCCCGG
This sequence comes from Candidatus Limnocylindrales bacterium, assembly GCA_035463515.1. Taxonomy (GTDB): domain Bacteria; phylum Chloroflexota; class Limnocylindria; order Limnocylindrales; family CSP1-4; genus SPCO01. The sequence goes on along the minus strand of DATHTG010000037.1, from coordinate 520 downwards.
GATGTACTGCGGCGCCGAGATCACGAACGCGCCCGACTCGATCGCGATGTGGCGCATCGACGCGATCCAGCCGTCGGAGTCATCGGCCGTCGGCGCCACCCAGATCTGCGGTGACCCCTGGTAGACCGCCCAGCGCGCCAGCGGCATGCGGTTCTCCCAGCAGATCAGACCGCCGACGCGGCCGGCGCCGGTCTCGACCACCCCGAGGTCGTCACCCGCGCCGATCCCGTGGAACAGCCGCTCGTGCTGGGTCGGCATCAGCTTGCGGTGCTTGTGCAGCAGCCCCTCCGGGCCGAGCCACAGCAGCGTGTTGAACAGGCTCCCGTTGTCGCGCTCGTTGACCCCGATCGCGCAGTGGATCTCGTGCTCCCGGCACCCCTCGACCAGGCGGTCCACCAGCGGCCCGGGCACCTCGACCGACTCCCGGTGGAGCCGCTCCCACAGCTCGTCCCAGCCGCCGAACCCGGCCGCGGGCTTGGCCCAGGCGTTGGACGGATAGAGCGGCACGAACGTCTCCGGC
>DATHTG010000036.1:0-10130 GCA_035463515.1 Candidatus Limnocylindrales bacterium | reverse complement strand
TCGTCGAGGCCGAGCAGAACCCTTCGATCGGCCTGCGCGTGTACGTCTACAGCGGTGGCTGCTCGGGTTTTCGCTACGGGATGATGCTCGAAGACCAGCCAAGCAACGAAGACATCACCGTCGAGAGCAAGGGCATCAAGGTCTACGTCGACCGCCAGAGCACGCAGTACCTCGAGGGCTCGGAGATCGACTACCTCGACACGCTGATGGGCGCCGGGTTCACGGTCAACAACCCGAACGCCGTCGCAGCCTGCGGGTGCGGGTCGAGCTTCCGGACCGCGGACGATGGCGGGGCGCCGCGGGGCTGCGCACACTGACCACGGCCTGACGCACTGATCGAAGCCGCCGAGACGACCGGCGGCTTTTCGATTCCCCCCGCCGACCCCGGCCGCCGGCAGGCCCCGCCGCCGGCAGGCCCGATTCCCGGGCGTCCCACCCCCGCGCGGTACGGTCGGGTCATGGGCGCCTCCAAGGCGCGCCATGGACACTCCCACGGACTGATGGACCACACGCAGCGTTCGACCACCCGCATCCCGCTCTGGCTGGGCTTCCTGGCTGCCGGCGCGGTACTGCTCGGGCTCCACGTCTCGCTCGAGACGAGCTCGCTGCCGCAGAGGCTGCTGTACGACATCGTCGGAGGGTCGGCGATCGTCGCGGCCGTCGTCGGCGTCGCTCGACACCGGCCGGAACGTGTCGCCCCATGGTTGCTCATGGCCTTCGGTCAGGCTCTGTTCGTGGCCGGCGACCTGATGTGGAACTACTTCGAGCTGGTCGGGGAAGACCCGTTCCCGTCCGTCGCGGACGTCCTGTACCTGGCCGGCTACCCGTTCCTCGCACTCGGACTCTTCCTGATGATCCGCCGCCGGACCGCAGGCGGCGATCGTGGCGGCTTGATCGATGCGGCGATCCTCACGACGGCCGTCGGGATCCTGTCGTGGACGTTCCTCATGCAGCCGCAGGTCGTCGGTGCGGACATCGACCCGGTCAGCATGGCGATCAGCCTGGCCTACCCCATCACGGACGTCCTCCTGGTCGGCGTCGCGATGGGCCTGCTGACGACGCCCGGTGCGCGCACCGTGTCATTCCGCCTTCTCGCGACCAGCCTGCTGCTGCTGGTCGTCGCCGACACGATCTATGCACTGCAGACATTCGACGGCACGTACGTGTCCGGCGGGACGCTCGATCTCGCGTATCTCGTGTCCTATCTGCTGTTCGGGGCGTCGGCGCTCCACCCATCGATGCGCCGGCTCACCGATCCGCATCCGGTCGTCGTCACGTGGCTCGGCACGGTCCGGCTCACGTCACTCGCTGCCGCGATGGTCACTGGTCCGATCCTCGTCACGCTCGGCCCGGGCGCCGACGGCAGCCTCGTCGTCGTGGCCGCGGGCACTGCTGTGTTGTCGCTGCTCGTCCTGATGCGCCTCGCCGGGCTGGTCGGCCTTCTCGAGCGCGACGTCGCGGCCCGGCGTGTGCTCGAGGCGCGGCTCACGTACCAGGCCTATCACGATCCACTGACCGAGCTCGCCAACCGACGGCGCTTCGTCGAGGCGACGACGACCGCGCTCAGCAGGCGCGCGGCCCCTGGCTCGCTGGCCGTGCTGTTCCTTGACCTCGACGACTTCAAGACCGTGAATGACGGGCTCGGCCATGCCGCGGGCGATGAGCTCCTGGCGGCCGTCGCCGACCGCATCAGGACCGGCGTCCGCGAGACCGACGTCGCGGCCCGGCTCGGCGGCGACGAGTTCGGCGTCCTCCTCGTCGATGTCCCCGGTTCGGACTACGCGATCGACGCGGCGGCCCGGCTCCTCGACGCACTCCAGGCACCGATCCAGGTCGTCGGCCAATCGATCACCGCAGGCGCCAGCATCGGTGTCGCCGTCGACACCGCCCAGACGAAGGGCGTCGACGACCTGCTCGGGCAGGCGGACATCGCGATGTACCGCGCCAAGGCGCAGGGCAAGGGCCGGTATCACCTGTTCACGGGAGCCGATGTCCTCGACGACCAGGCCGCCGTCGGTCGGGTCAGCGAAGCGACGGGACGGGCCGTCCGGCGGGGCCTGTCGTTCCGCAAGCCAGGTGTCACCAAGCCCCAGGTCGGCCGAGCCGCCTTCGGACAGGAACCGGGCTAGACTCGGGCGGCGATGGAGATACCGCTCTTCCCGCTGCACCAGGTCCTCTGCCCCGGCATCGTCCTGCCCCTCCACATCTTCGAGGACCGTTACCGGGCGATGATCCGGCACTGCCTCGATACGGGCGAGCCGTTCGGGGTGGTCCTGATCCGAGACGGTCGGGAGGTCGGAACGAAGGGGATCGCGACGCTGGCCGGCGTCGGCGCATTCGCCGAGATCCGCGAGGCCGGCCGGTATCCCGACGGCCGATACGACCTCCTTGCCGCCGCGACCGGGCGCTTCGCGATCGAGTCGGTCGACGCCCAGCGGGAGCCGTACCTGGTCGCCGACGTGACGCCACTGGACGACGAGGTGGGCGACGAGGACCGCGCGGACCGGCTGGCCAAGCGCGCGATCCGACGGTTCGTGAAGTACCTCGACCTGATGCGCGCCCGCGACGGCGAGTCGTCCGAAGTCCTCGACATACGCGTCGAGATCGAGGCGACGGTCGGCGAACCCGATCCAGACGCCGACCCGCTTGCGACCGCAGAGACCGAGGTGTCGATCAAGGACGCTGCCACGACTCGTGCCGATCTCGACATCCCGGACGACCCCACGGTGCTCTCGTATCTGTTGTCGGGCATCGTCCAGGTGGAGCTACCGCGCCGGCAGGCGCTGCTCGAGGCACGGACGACGGTCGAACGCCTCGACGGGCTGATCGCGCTGCTCGAGCGCGAGGTGCTGCTCCTCGGCCGACGGCTGCGCTACTTCAGCCCCGACCCGGCCACGATCGCGGGCGCCCGCCGCAGCTGAGTCGGACAGTCGTGATCGCGGATCGCCTCTCGACGATCCGGGACGCCGACACGATCCTCGTCATGGATCACGGCCGTGTCGTCGAGCAGCGCGATGACGAGTCGCGGCTCGCCTGCGGCGGCTTCTACGCCGAGCTGTACCAGAGCCGGTTCGTGGAACCGCTCGCCGAGGCGGTCTGACGCATCCGTCGAAGATCCCGTGCTCGGCACTAGGCCGCTGAGCCGCTCGGCCCGCGGCTACTCGCTGAAGCGCTCTTCCTTCCAGGGATCGGCGTCGTTGTTGTATCCGTACCGCTCCCAGAAGCCGAGCTGGTCGTGGTCGAGGAACTCGAGCCCGCGGATCCACTTCGAGCTCTTCCAGAAGTAGCGCTTCGGGACGAGCAGGCGGAGCGGATAGCCATGCTCCGGCTCGAGCGGCTGGCCGTCGAAGGTGTCGGCCAGGAGGACGTCATCGTCGTCGAGGACCTCGAGCGGGAGGTTCGCGGTGTAGCCCTGCTCGGCGTGGCTCACGACGTGGGTCGCGGAAGGCCGGACCTGAGCCAGCTCCAACACCTTCTGGATGGGCACGCCCTCCCAGGTCGTGTCGAGCTTCGACCACCGGGTCACGCAGTGGATATCCGTGCTCACGGTCTTGCGGGGCAGTTCCTTGAACTGCTGCCACGTCAACGTGATCGGGTTGTCGACTTCGCCCCACACCTTGAAGTCCCACGTCGTCAGGTCGACCTTCGGGACCGACCCGTAGTGGAGGACGGGGAATTTCTCGGTCCGGTACTGGCCGGGCGGGATGCGCTCGGCGATCTCGGGGGCGACGGCGGTGTTGCCGAAGAGGCGTTCGAACATCGGGCTGGGATCCTTACTGGGGTGTGCGGGCCAATGGTCGCACAGAAGAGGTACGCAGCCGTCGACCCGGTGGATCGACGCCAGGCGAGGTGAAAGTCCTGTCAGGGACGGTCCGAAAGAGGCGGCCCGGCACGACCGTCGAACCCGTTACCCTTCGCGCCGTGGCCCGCCCTCGCCCCGACAAACGGATCGTCATCGTCATGCCGGCGTACAACGCCGCCCTGACGCTCGAGCGCACGTACGCCGACATCCCGCATGACCTCATCGACCAGATCATCCTCGTCGACGACGTGTCGGCCGATGAGACGGTCGAGATCGCCCGGAACCTCGGGCTGCAGGTGATCATCCACGCGCAGAACCGCGGCTACGGCGGGAACCAGAAGACCTGTTACGACGCGGCGCTCCAGGCGGGCGCCGACATCGTCGTGATGTTGCACCCCGACTATCAGTACGACGCGACCCGCATCCCGGATCTCGTCGCCCCGATCGCGACGGGTGACCGCGACCTCATGCTCGGCAGCCGGTTCCTCGGCGACCCGCTGGCGGGCGGCATGCCGTCCTGGAAATACGTCTCGAATCGCTTCCTGACGACCGTGGAGAACATCGCCTTCGGGCTCCGGCTGTCGGAATACCACACCGGTCTGCGCGCCTATAGCCGCCAGCTGCTCGAGACGATCCCGTACCACGCCAACAGCGACGACTTCGTCTTCGATCAGGAGCTCATCGCCCAGGTCGTGGCAGCCGGCATGCGTGATCGGATCGGCGAGATCGCCGTCCCGACGCGCTATTTCGAGGAGGCGAGCTCGGTCGGCTTCCGACGGAGCGTCGTGTACGGCCTCTCGACGCTCCGGGTGGTCGCGCGGTACCTGCTCCATCGACTCCGACTCCGACCGTCGAAGAAGCTCAGGGCGCGTCGCCCGTGAGCCGACGAGCCCTGCTCCGAACGGCGCTCGGCATCGCGATCAGTGTCGCCGCCGGGTGGATCCTGCTCCGTTCGGTCGATGTCCCGGCCGCGATCGACGTGCTTCGCGGGGCGAACCTCCTGATCGTCGGCGTGATGCTCGTCTCCGTCGTCTTCGATGTCGCCTCGCGTGCCGCGCGCTGGCGTGCGCTGCTCGTCCCGATCACGCGTGTCCCGTACCTCCATGTCCTCGGGTACACGTTCGTCGGCTATCTCGCGAACAACGTCCTTCCGGCACGCCTCGGCGAGCTCGTACGGAGCCATGCACTCGGCGAAGGCGAGGGCGTCAGCCGCACGACGGTGCTCGGCACCGTCGTCGTCGAACGCATCGTGGATACGGTCATCGTCGTCGCCCTGGCCGCGACCGCGGTCGTCGTCCTCGGCGTCGGCGGCATCGTGTCGACCGCCGTCGTGCTCGGCGCGGCATTCGTGGGCGTGCTTCTCGTCGGCCTGGCGGTCGCCATGGTCAGCCATCGACTGCCGGGTGCCGACCGCCTGGTCGCCCTCATCGACCGGATACCGCGCGTGCTCGATCTCGGCCGACGCTTGCGCGAGGGGCTGTCCGTCGTGAGCCGGCCAAGGACGGTGGCGGAAGCGCTGCTGTTCAGCGGCGTCGCCTGGGGCTTCTCGATCTTCACGTTCGTGCTGGGAGGCCGGGCCATCGGCGTCGACATCACGCTCGCGCAGGGTGCCTTGCTGTCGAGCGGCGTGGCGCTCGCGACGATCGTGCCGTCGGCGCCGGGCTATCTCGGGACGTTCGAGCTGACCGCGGTCGGCATCGCCACGCAATTCGCGATCGACCGCGATGCCGCGTTCGCGATGGCCCTGCTCGTCCACGCGATGATATTGCTCGGGACGTCGATCGGCGGCGCGATCTCGGCTGTGAGGCTGGGCGTCGGCCTGTCGATCGGCGGGGCCGAGGAGGGGGCGACGCCCCGCGGGGCAGCGGCGAGGAGCGGCTAGGCCGCCTTCGGCGCCTCTGGGTCGATGACCGGCCTGTCGTACGGCTCGAAATGCAGCGGCCGCCCGGCGGCGCCGGTCACCCGGACGAATTCGAGCGTGTAGCGCTCGTACATCTCGTCGAGGACCGAGACTGCGGCGACGTGCTCGGGCCGCCCGGCTGCCGCGCGAGCCTCTGCCCGTGACGTCCACATGCAGAACGACAGACATGTCCGATCCGTGGACAGCGGGCCCTTGTAGTAGAAGATGAAGCCCGGTGCCCCGGCGGCCTCCAGATGGGCGCGCTCGTCCACGTCGCACAGCCGCGCTTCGTCGCAGCCACCGCGGCGGACGGACCGGAAGACGACGAGGTACCACTCTCCCGACCCGAGCTGCGTTGCGACGTCCGTCCAGTCGAAGGCGTCGCCAACCGGGAGGTGCGCGTAGTCATTCGAGACCGGAGACAGGTTCTCGAAGGCGTCCACGACCGGAGCATGGGTCGTTTCCCGCCGGATTGTCAAATCACGGGAAGTCCCGATGCCATATCACGATAAGTACTGGGTCTTCAAACGGCCGCAGGATCTATGCGAGCGACCTTTGGATCTCCGTCGCGGCGCGGCGCAGGGCGCCCCTGGAGCGAGCTTGCCAGCGGCGCCCTGCGCGGTCGGTCGGAGCACTGACACCGATCGCCGCCACGATGCCGTCGGCACGCATCACCGGGACCGCGACAGTGGTCACGCCGGTGAACATCTCGCCTTCGTCGAGTGCCGCCCCTTCGTTGACGACGCGAGCGAGGGAGTCCCGGACCGACGACCCGCCGGGCAGGTCCACGAGCGCGGCTTCCTGGACCTCTGGAGGCGCGAACGCGAGCAGCACACGGCCGATCGCGCCGAGATGCAGGGGACTGGTCTGTCCGGGCTCGAGGACGACCCGCAATGCCTGAGGCGAGGGAGCCTGGGCGAGGCACACGGCCGCGATGCCGGTGCGACGGGAGATGGACGCGGTCTCGGCGGTCCCGTCCGCGAGCCCCAGCAGCAGCGGCTCCGCAGCCCGGATCAACTCCTCCGCCGTCACGGCTGGCCCGGCGCCGATCACGTGCAACCTGGACCCGAGCCGGTAGCCGGCCTCCTGGCGCTCGACGAAGCCGAACTCCGTCAGCGTCCGCAGGTAGCGGTAGATCGTGGAGAGCGGCGTCTCGAGGAGGACGCTCAGCTCATCGGCCCGGATCTCGCCGCGGTCGGCGATCGTGAGGAAGACCCGCAGCCCGCGCGCGAACGAGGTCTCCTCGGCAGCTTCTTCGGGCGGACGGTCGAGCGCCGTCGTCACTGGGTCCCTCCGGCGGTGCGAGCGGTCAGGGTACCCCGCGGCTCTCTGACGCGATGACCGCGGCGCGAGGAACGGAGCGCGTCGGCGATACTTGGCGCCGTGAGGATCGGCGCCATCCGTCTCCAGCGCCTCCGCGTTCCGCTCGACCCGCCGTTCCCGGCTGCCTGGGATCCGGTACCTCGCCGGGAGTTCCCCGTCACGATCGTCCGCGTCGAGACCGACGAGGGCGTCGTCGGCATCGGCTCCGGCGACACGATGGACGGGTTCGCAGCGTTCGAGCACCTGTTCATCGGGCAGGACCCGCTCGACATCGAGCGTCATGTCCGTGTGCTCGAGACGATCGACTTCCACGCGGGCCGGTACTGGCCGCTCGAGGCTGCCCTGTGGGACATCGCGGGGCAGGTGGCGGGTGTTGCGGTCGCCGGGCTGTTCGGCGGCAAGCTCGACGCGATCCCGGCGTACGCCTCGTGCGGGATGCTCCTCTCGGCCCCCGAGCGGGCCGAGTCAGCGCTCCGGATGCGCGAGGAAGGGTTCCGCGCGCTCAAGATCCGCGTCGATCCACGCCGGCTCGAGGAGGGGTTGGCCGCCGTCAGCGCGACACGCGCAGCGGTCGGCGACTCGATGGACATCATGGTCGACCTCAATCAGGGCTGGCGGATGGCCGGCGATACGACGCCGTCGATCGATGCGGCGACGGCACGCGAGATCGGTGCACGACTCGCCGACGAGGGCGTGCTCTGGATGGAGGAGCCCCTCGACGGCACCGACCTGCCCGGCCTGGCCGCACTGCGGGCCGCCGATCTGGGCGTCCGGATCGCCGGTGGCGAGATGACGCGGACCCATCACGAGGCGTTGTGGGCGCTGGCGTCGGACGCCTTCGACGTCTACCAGGAGGACGTCGTGCTGGCAGCCGGGATGCTCCGGAACCGGACGCTGGCCGAGATGGTCATGGCTCGCGGGCGCTGGTTCACCCCGCACACGTGGACGAACGGGCTCGGGCTTCTCGCCAATCTCCACGTCGCGGCCGGCGTCGGCGCCGGGCCGTATCTCGAGTTCCCGTACGACCCGCCCGGCTGGACGCCGGAACGCCGTGATGCCTTCCTCGCCGAGCCGATCCGGCCAGATGCGGAGGGCATGCTCCACGTGCCGACCGTGCCGGGTCTGGGTGCCCGGCTGGATGAGGTGTCGGTGCGGAGGTATGCCGCATGAGCGCGGTCGCCGCCTCCGACTGGATCGCCCGCGCCGACGCCGTGCAGCCGCGGAACGAGGCGTTCATCGACGGCCGGTACGTGCCGGCGGCCTCGGGCCGCACATACGACGACGTCGCCGGTCGCGACGGACGGGTCATCACCCAGGTCGCCGAGGGTGGCGTCGAGGACATCGACCGAGCGGTGGCCGCGGCGCGGCGCTCGTTCGAGGACCGGCGCTGGGCCGACATGTCGCCGGCGAAGCGCAAGATCATCCTGCTGAAGCTCGCCGAGTCGCTGCGCGTGAACCGCGACGAGCTCGCGCTGCTCGAGTCGCTCGACGTCGGCAAGCCGATCCGCGACACGCTGTCGGTCGACATCCCGTCCGCGGCGAAGACGATCCAGTGGTACGCCGAGACGATCGACAAGGTCTACGGCGAGGTGGGTCCGACGGGACCCGACGCGCTGTCGTTCGTGACGCGCGAGCCGATCGGTGTCGTCGGGGCGATCGTCCCGTGGAACTACCCGCTCATCGTGACGGCGTGGAAGCTGGGCGCGGCACTGGCCACCGGCAACTCGGTCGTCCTCAAGCCGGCCTCCGCCTCGCCGTTGACCGCCCTTCGCCTCGCCGAGCTGGCGGCAGAGGCGGGCGTCCCGGATGGCGTCCTGAATGTCGTCCCCGGTCCGGGCGCCGTCCTCGGCGAGGCCCTTGCGCGCCACCCCGGAGTCGACAAGATCGCCTTCACCGGGTCGACCGATGTCGGCAAGTCGCTGCTCCGGGCCATCGGCGAGACCGACGTCAAGGCGATCTCGCTGGAGCTTGGCGGCAAGAGCCCGCAGGTCGTGCTCGGCGACGTGGCCGACGTCCAGAAGGCGGCCGAGGGGATCGGCTGGGGGATCTTCTACAACAGCGGTCAGACGTGTAACGCGGGATCGCGGCTGGTCGTCCACCGCTCGATCCGCGAGGAGCTGGTCGACCGGGTCGCGGAGATGGGGCGAGGCCTCGCGCCCGGGGAGCCGCTCGACCCGGAGACACGGCTCGGCTCGATCGTCGACGGACGACAGCTCGACAAGGTCCTCGGCTATGTCGAGCTCGGTCAGCGTGAGGGGGCGCGCGTCGTGACCGGCGGCGAGCGTGTCCGCGAGGACAGCGGCGGCTACTACGTCGGCGCGACGATCCTCGATGGGGTCGACAACGACTGGCGGGTCGCCCGGGAGGAGATCTTCGGGCCGGTCCTCACGGTCACCGAGTTCGAGGATGAGGCCGACGCGATCCGCATCGCCAACGACAGCCCGTACGGACTCGCCGCGGGCCTGTGGACGCGGGATATCACCAAGGCTCACCGGCTGGCCCGCGCCCTCCGTGCGGGTACGGTCTACGTCAACACGTTCGACACCGCCGACATCACGGTGCCGTTCGGTGGCTACAAGCAGTCGGGCTTCGGACGCGACAAGTCGCTGCACGCGCTCGACGGCTACACCCAACTCAAGACGACCTGGATCGACCTCTCCGGTGAGTGACGTGGTCGACGACACGACGGCCGGCCCGACGGACCTCGACTCGACCGCGGGGCGCGCATTGCGGCGCCGGGCTGGTGGTCGAGCCGGGCACGAACGCTCGCGCCTGCCGCAGCAGCGGCCGTTCCAGCAGCCGCGGATGGTCTATGCGCCGACAGCCGCGATCTCGGACGACGAGCTCGAGGCCATCCACCGCGCGTCGCTGCGGGTCCTGGCCGAGACCGGGATGGACTTCCTCGACCCCGATGCCCGAGAGCATCTGCGCTCGGCCGGTGCGCAGATCGAGGACGGCGGGCAGCGCGTGCGCTTCGATCCCGCAATGGTGGAGGACCTCATCCGGACCGTCCCGTCCGAATTCACGCTTCACGCCCGCAACCCGGAGCGAAGCCTCAGGATCGGTGGCGACTGGATGGCATTCGGGACGGTCGGTTCACCTCCC
>DATHTG010000035.1:0-2666 GCA_035463515.1 Candidatus Limnocylindrales bacterium | reverse complement strand
GACAGGGCCATCGCGATCATCACGCGCTGGCGCATGCCGCCCGACAGCTCGTGCGGATATTGCTTGACGCGCCGCTCCGGGTTGTTGATCCCGACCGCCTTGATCGAATCGATCGCCTTGTCCCAGGCGTCCTTGCGGCTCAGGCCCTTGTGGATGATCACCGCCTCGGCGATCTGGTCGCCGACCGTGAAGACCGGGTTCAGGCTCGTCATGGGCTCCTGGAAGATCATGGCGATGTCGTTGCCGCGAACGTGCCGCATCTGGTCGTCGGGCAGCTTGAGCAGATCGCGACCCTCGAACCAGACCTCGCCGCTCGGGATGACGGCCGGTGGCATGTCGAGCAGGCGCATGATCGTCAGCGCGGTGACGCTCTTGCCGCAGCCGGACTCCCCGACGACGCCGAGCGATTCCCCGGGACGGATGGCGAAGCTCACGCCATCGACCGCCCGCACCGTCCCGTCCATGACCTTGAAGTGGGTGCGCAGGTCGCGGACCTCGAGCAGGTTCTCCCGCGATGGCGCGGGCATCGGCGAGCCGGCCGGACGCTCGATCGTCGTCACGTCGTCAGACCTCCTTCGAGCGGGGGTCGAGGGCGTCGCGCAGGCCGTCGCCGAGGAAGTTGACCGCGATGACCGTCATGGCGAGGACCATGCCCGGGAAGAATGGCCACCACCAGTTGCCCTGGAGCAGGTAGCCCTTCGAGTTCGAGAGGGCGTTGCCCCAGCTGACGTCGGTCGCCCGGATGCCGAAGTTCAGGAAGCTGACGAACGCCTCGAGGACGATGGCGTTCGCCAGGATGAGCGTCGACGAGACGACGACCGGGCCGAGGGCGTTCGGCAGGATGTGACGGAAGGTGATTCGAAGGTCGCTCACCCCGACCGCCTTCGCGGCAAGGACGAACTCCGACTCGCGGAGCGACAGGTAGAGGGCGCGCACGAGGCGGGCCAGGCCCGGCCACGACAGCAGGCCGAAGATGAGGATGAGGACGAGCGGGTCGCCGCCGCCGAAGAACCGCGCGGCGACGAGGATGACGAACAGGAACGGGATCGCGAGCATCAGGTCGACGACGCGCATGAGGAGGTTGTCGACCCGTCCGCCGAAGTAGCCGGCGATCGCGCCGATCGTCACCCCGATGATCGTTGCGATGAGCGACGTGAAGAAGCCGACCGCGACGGAGATCCGGGCCCCGACGACGATGAACTGGAGGACGCTCCGACCGCCGAAGTCGGTGCCGAACAGGTTGCGGACCGGCGACAGGGTCGGAGGGTCACCGCCGGGCTGGCTGACGCCCGGGATGTCCGTCGGGTTGTACGGCCAGAGGATCGGGCCGAGGATCGCCATCGAGACCATCACGGCGAGGACGCCGAGGCCGATGAGTGCCAGCCGGTGTCGCTTGAAGCGTCGCCACGCGAGCTGCCACTGGTTGAGCGATTCGAGGCTGACCTCGAAGTCCTCGGTCGTCGGTTGCGCGACCGCGGGAGCCGTCCCCGTCCCGACCGTGGGACGGGTGACGGCCGTGTCGCTCGCGCGGATGGGGTCGGTCATCGAACGGCCTCAGTCGTATCTGATCCGGGGGTCAACGACGGCGTAGACGATATCGGCGACCAGGTTGAAGAAGACCACGAGGGTCGACGTGATGAGGATCAACCCCATGAGGATGAAGTAGTCGCGGTCGTTCACACCGGTGATGAACAGGAGCCCCATGCCCTGCCACGAGAAGATGGTCTCGGTCACGATGGCGCCGCTGAACAGGAACGGCAGTTCGAGCCCGACGTTCGTCACGACGGGGAGCATCGCGTTTCGGAACGCGTGCTTCCAGTAGACCTGGCGGCGCGGAAGGCCTTTCGCCTTCGCCGTGCGGACGTAGTCCTGGTTGAGCGATTCGAGCATGCTCGCCCGGACGAAGCGGCTGTCGGCCGCGATGCTGACGAGGACGAGGACGGTGACCGGCATGATCATGTGCCGGCCGATGTCGAGGATCGCCTCGAGCGGCGCCGCGCCGAACGCGGCCCAGAAGTTCTCGGTGTTGAACGGCGGCCACTCACGTGGCGTCACGATCCCCTGGGGCGGCAGCCAACGTAACAGCACGGCGAACAGGAAGATGAACATGAGGCCGAGCCAGAACGTCGGGAGCGAGTAGAAGACATAGCTGAAGAACGTGACGGCCTGGTCGAAGAGCGAATAGCGTTTGACCGCCGCGATCACCCCGATGATGACCGCCAGCGTGACCCAGATGACGAGGGCCGTCGTCGTGAGCATGAGCGTCGCGGGTATCCGCTCGATGATCATGTCGGTGACCGGCCGGCCGGCCTTGATCGACAGGCCGAGATCGCCCTTGAGGATCCCGTTCGTCCCGCCGCCCAGCTGCGGCGGCAGGATGTTCAGGCCGCCCTGCTCGCTGAGCAGGCTCTCGGTGTTGCAGTTGTAGATGCCGAGCCAGCCGCCGAACTCGCGCAGGACGGTCGCCGGTGACGACTCGCGCTCGAGGCACCAGCGCTTGAGCCAGGCGTCGATCTGCTCCTCGGTGACCCGCGGGTTCTGATTGAACTGCGCCTGCGGGCCGCCGGGCGCGAGCTTCATGAGGAAGAAGCTCACGAGGATGATGCCGAACAGGAGCGGGATCAGGCCGATGATGCGTCGGATGATGTACTTCGACATCGATTCGT
>DATHTG010000034.1:0-10795 GCA_035463515.1 Candidatus Limnocylindrales bacterium | reverse complement strand
AGGCGGTCGTGGCGAAGCCCCGGAACATGATCTCCTCGCTGACCGGGGCGACGAGGGCGCCCGCCAGGAGGTTGACAACGAGGCCGGGCGTGTCGCCGGTGGGCGGCAGCGGGCTCTCGGGGAGCACCGGCAGGAATCGGCTCACGATCGCGGCGATCGGGACGGTCAGCGCGATGACCGGCAGGGCCCAGGCCGCACCTCGGGCGAGATCCGTGACGGCCTCGGTGGTCGGACGCGTGATGCCCATCGCCGTCCATGACAGCGCGCCGTTGTCGACGACGAGCAGCCGGATCAGCCCGATGTACACGGTGGCCTGGAGCAGGACCGACGCGAGTCGCCCGAGCGGACCATCGACGGCGATCCCGACTGCCCCGAAGAGCGCCCCGATGGCGATCAGCAGGATGCCGCTGATCGGGATGCCCGCCGCGAAGACGAGGAACGGCGACGGGCCCGTATACGCGCGAGCACCGCGCGCTCGACGCTCGATGGCCTGACCCCCGGCCCCGGCCACGAGACCGATCGACAGGATGATCAGGCCACCGACCAGCAGCACCGATCCCGGCAGGCCGGACCCCGACATCGCCGCGACGACGATCGCGCCCAGGCCCACGATCGTCGCCAGCCAGCCGAGCACGAACAGGCCCGGGGCCGCGCGGCCCTCGATCGTGAATGTGGACGTGCCAGGACGCCGCGGCGGCTCGGATGTGTCTGGCGGTGGGGCTGTCTGGTCTTCGGCGGGTGTCGGGTCGGTCGGCCCCGTCACCGCTCGGGGAGCGGGTCCCCAGCGGTCGACGGACGCTGACGCCCACCGCGCGACCGCACCGACCGCTGGATCGCCGCCGGAAGCGCGGACGGAGCCTGTGTGGCAGGCGCCGCGATCCGGCCGGTCTGGTCGTTCGCCGACGGAAGCGGCTGGAGCATTCCGGCAGCGACGACGTCACGTCGCTCGAAGTCCTTGCCGCACCACGCGCACAGCGACCAGTCCAGGCCGACCAGCCGCGAGCAGTTCGGGCAGACGCGATTCAGACGCGTCCGGCACGACGGGCAGATGATCCATTCCTCGTCGACGCGCCGCTCGCAGGTCGGACAGTGGCGGACGGCCTCGACCTCGTTCAGGAGCGCTTCCTCGGCAAGGTTGCGCTCCCAGACCTCGCCGATCTTCTCGTGCGGCCGGATGATCTTGTAGACCCACACGGCGAGGAAGAACAGGAACGGGGTGAAGAGGATGATCCCGGCCGCGACGAGGTACGGGAGGATGGCGTTGTCGGACCGCTGCTGCATGTCCCGGAACGCCCAGTACGCCGACGCGATCCAGAGGATCACGAGGTAGATGAAGATCAGCCGGACGGAGAGCTGGACGACCTGGCTGTTGATGATCCCATCGAACGTCTGGCCGATACTGTCGAGGATCTCAGGCATGCGCCGGGGCTCGCCTCCATGGGTCGTTGCTCGGGGGGCAGTGTAGCAGGGGCTCCCCGGCAAGCCGCCCGGTCCGGGCGGCCCTGACAGCAGCGGCGGAGCCGCGGTTCAGACGGGGCGACCAGCCTCCGCGTGACGCTCGGTCACGAGCGCGAGGAGCCCTGAAACCACCAGTGCAGCAGCACCGATGCCCGCGATGATCGCGCCTGGGCCAGTGCCAAGAGCGGACACCATGATGTACGGCCACACGAGCCCGAGCAGCAGCGCGCCCAGTCCGAGGCCGGTCAGTCCGGTCCGCCACCAGACAGGGACGCGATTCTGAAGCAGGGCGAGACCGAGATTCGCGAGGACAGCGAAGACCACGACGATGTGCCACGGACCGGCGATCCCCCACCGGCCGAAGTAGCTGACGTCGCTCGAGCCGATCACGACGAGGCCCCACGGCAGGAGGAAGCCCACGGCGGCGAATGCCGACCCGGCGACCGACAGCCAGCGCGCGAAATCGAGCACCCGCGCGCGGGCGTCCCCATCGAACAGGTCGGACCGGCGTCGGCCGGGCGCGTCGTGCCCCTCGACGTCGGCAGGGTGGCCGGCGTACTCGCGTGCCGGGGCGGGCATCCCCGCCGGGAGCACCGCGACGGGGAGCGGCGGCACGTACGCACCGGGTCCGGCGAAGGTCGCGGCGGGCGCCCCGGCGAGGGGTGCGGCTTCGACAGCGGCGGTCAGGGCCGGCGCGGGCGTGAAGAGCGCCGGCGGAAGATCTGGCTCGGGTGTATGCATGTCCGGCTCGGGCGCGATCGGGCCGGCGGGGCGCTCGCGTCGATCGGGCCGCGGCATGTACGACGGCGTCGGGCTGCCGGCCAGGCTCGCCCCGGGGACCCATGGCGCCATCGCCGGCTGGGACCCGTTCTGGTCGCGAGCCCGATCGAGCGCCGCCTGGTAGGCGTCGCCGGGCCCATCGGTGGTCGTCGTGTCCCCCCACGGCAGCTCGGCGTCCACGTCGCGCGTCAAGGGAGTCGCGTGCGGCGGCTCGACAGCGCGCGCCGGGCCATCGAACGCGAGCTGACCGCCAACGACAGCCGGCGTGCTCGGCGCAGCGGGAGGTTCATACAGGACGTCGGGCATCGAGGTCCGGGATGCGACGGCGGTCGAGCTGCGCCGACTGCCGGCGACCGACGCGAGGAGCTCCCCGCACGACGGACACGACAAGCGGCCATACGGGACCTCTGCCGCGCACGTCCCGCAGACGATCGACTGCGCCGTCATCCGTCACCTCATGTGCATCCTCGACCCTCCCCGCGGATCGAAGGGAGGTCCACGCTGACAGACGTTCGGCGCCCCTTCTAGTCCCCCGACCGGGTCTCCCCGCCTCCCCCGAACGTCCCGTCCGCACCTGCGTCGCCATCGGCGAGGACGTCGACCGTCCACAGCGACGAGCGCCACGCCGACACGAGCCCGATCAGCACGAGGCCCGCCGCGAACGACCCCACGAACAGCACGAGGATCAGCGATGTGCCGATCGACGCGTCGCCGTCGGCGAGCGCGGATCGAAGCGCGTCCCATGTGGTGCCCGTCGCGATCGCCGTGATACCGACGACCGTGAGCAGACCCAGGGCGGACAGCGCGGCGAGGCCGATCGCGCGGGCCGGCCGAGCCCGGAGCGTTGCGACGCCACGTCCGAACGCGAGTCGCACGCCATCCCCCGCCAGGACGATGCGTCGTGCGGCGACGGCCCCGACGATCTCCGAGAACAGCCACGTCGCGAGGATCGCCAGGACCGCGTCGGGCGCTCCCAGGACGATCCGAACGGCGACCGGCATCGCGACGTCCGACGGGTTGGTGAGCTCGCGGTAGCCGACACCCACGAACCGGATCGCCGCCCACGCGAGTGCGACGACCAACGGGACCAAGGCGGCCGCGCGCACGACGAGGACACGCCACGTACGGTTCGTACCTGGCACCACCTGCACACTCCGGATCCCGGCGGATCCCGCCGTTCTGCGCACCGTTTCGATCTCGGTCGCTGCAGCGAGAAGGCCGCCGACGATCAGCCATACCAGGAGCACGGTCAGCGCGGTCCCGCCGCTCCGGATGACGTCCTCGGTGTTCCGCCCGAACGCGACGTCTTCGAGCAGCGGGGCGACGACGTTCGCGATGCCCACGGCCGTCGGGAGGACCACGATCGGGGCCAGCACGACCAGCCAGCCGCCGCGGACAAGGAAGCCGACGAGCGCCAAGGCCCACGTCGATGGCCGGTCGAGCACCGCAAGGAGCGAGGCCGTCAGCGCCGCTCCAAGGGTCACGGAGCCGGCGGCGGGGAGGTCAGGTTGGGGGCAAGTCGGTCCAGCCGCTGCAACGCGGCTTCGACCTTGGCGATCTCCTCGCCGTATCGCGCGAAGTCGCCCTCACGCAGCGCCGTCTGGGCCAGCTCGAAGTGCTCGTTCGCGTACGAGACGAGTCCCGGTACGTCGCCCGGCAGGCCGTCGGGTCCGGCGCTCGGGGTCGGCCCAGGCGTCGGGGTCGGGGTGGGCGTCGGGGTCGGGGACGGCGGGGTGGTCGGCGCCTCGCCCTCGGCCTCGAGCAAAAGGTCCAATGCCTCAGCCAACGTCTCGGCCCAGACGACCTGGCGCGGTGAGGCGACGATGATCCGCTGGAATTCGGGGAACGCGGACTGCTGCGATTGCAGGTAGACCGGCTGCAGGTAGATCAGGGAGTCGTCGACCGGGACGACGATGAGGTTCCCCTGGATGACGGTACTTCCGCCCTGACTCCATAGCGTGAACTGCTGGCTGATGAGCGGGTCCTGGACGATCCGTGCCTCGATCTGCGCCGGCCCGAAGATCGTCGTCTCGGCCGGGAACCGATAGACACGGGTCGCGCCGTAGTTCGGCTCGTCCATTCGCGCCGCGATCCAGGCGATCATGTTCGGACGGTTGACCGGGACCATCGGCTGCAGGAGCAGGAACTCTGCCTCCGCTTCGCCGGGCATACGCATGATCACGTAGTACGCCTCGGACGGGAGGCTCTGGTCGCTGCCCTGCGGCTGCGGAACCGTCCACAGGTCGTCGCTTTGGAAGAACCGCAGCGGGTTGGTGACGTGGTACCGCCCGAACACGCGGGTCTGGACGTTGAACAACTCCTCCGGGACCCGGAGATGCGCGACGAGGTCCGCGGGCAGTTCGTCGATCGGCTTGAACAGGGTCGGGAAGACCTTCGACCAGGTGCGGATCAGCGGATCCGACGGATCGGCGACGTAGAACGTCATCGTCCCGTCGTAGGCATCCATCGTCACCTTCACGCTGTTGCGCAGGTAGTTGAATGCGTCGTCCCCCAGCCCGGTGGCCTCGAAGACACCCGGATCGAACCACTGCGCATGCGGGAAGCGATCCGACGTCGTATACGCGTCCTGGACGTACACCAGGCGACCGTCGTCGCCGATGACGAGATACGGGTCCTTGTCGTACCGGAGGAACGGCGCGATGCGCGGGATGCGGTCGGCGATCGACCGGTGCATGAGCAGCTGGCTCGAGTCGGTCACCTGGTCGCTGATGAGCAGGTCGAGGTCCCCGACGCGAGCGGCGAACAGCAGTCGCATGAGCGGGTTGCCGATCGAGATGCCGGACTCCCCCGTCCAGCGCGTCTCCGTCCCGGGATCGGCACCGCCCTCTCCCTCGCCGGTCGGGAAGTCGAACTCCGCCTGGCGGGCGCCGGTGATGACGTAGTCCGTCGGTCGCTCCCCGAAGTAGATCCGCGGCTCGGTGATCTCCGGCGCACCGTCGGCGGACACCGGCGGAAGATTACGGATCAACAGCCGCGGCTGGCCCTCGTTCGCAACCTCGTTGACGGGGACCATCGCCGCACCGATCCCGTGCGTGTAGATGATCCGCTGGTTCACGAAGCCGATCGCCAGCGGGTTCTGGTCGAGCGCGAGCTCACGTGCAGACAGCATGACCTGGCGCTGCTCGCCATCGATCACGTAGCGATCGGTGTCGACGTCGACGAAGTCGTAATACCGGCGGACGCGCTGGAGTTGGTCGAGCGTCGCACCGAGCGGTCGGTAGTCCCACAGCCGGGCGTTGCGGAACGTGGCCTCCTCGGCCTCGAGGGCGGCGGCGTCGAGGCGCTCCTCGCCGCGGAACGAGCGGTCCTCCCAGGCGTCCAGTCCGAACGCCATCCGAGTCATCGCGATGTTGTTCGCGATATATCGCTCCTCCTGCGCGTACTGGTTCGGCCGGACGGTCAGGAGCTGGATCGCCTCCGGGTAGAGCCGGCCGATGAGCAGCGATGCGAGGAACCAGACCCCGATCGTCAGCGCGAACGGCCAGACCATCCGCGTGAAGGCCGCGCCGACCAGGAGGGCGCCCGCGAGCCCGGACAGCACGGTCAGCACGTCATACGCGAAGAACTGCGCGTTCTGGTCGGTGTATGAGACCCCGGTCGCGAAACCGCGGGTGCTGTACACGAGCTCGAACTTGTCGAGCTGGTACCCGAACGCGATGGACAGCAGGAAGAGTCCGGCGAGCACGCCGACGTGTGCCCGGATCGGGGTCGTGAAGGAGAACGCCCCGCGCGAGGCTGCCATCAGGTACCGGATGCCGACCGCCAGGAGCGCGGCGATGACGATCCCACTGACGAGCGACTGCACGAGCCGCAGGAACGGCAGCTCGAAGAGGAAGAACCCGATGTCGCGGCCGAACACAGGATCGACCACCGGGGCGGCGGCATCCGGCGAGAACGGGACGCGATTGGCCCAAAGCAGGATCGTGGACCACGACGACGCGATCGAGGCGCCGATGGTCAACGCGACGAAGACCACGATGGCCATGAGCACGACACGGGCGATCGGCATCAGGTCCGGGATCTCGTCTGGTCCGAACGTCGCATCGGGCGATCGATCGCCCGATATCCCGCCTCGGCGTCGAGGATCGGCAGCATCGTTCAGACGCTCGAACATCGCTCGCAGCGGGCTGCGCCCTTCGCCCATGCCCTCCGTCAGGCGCGTCGCGATCGCGAGGTTCACGACGATGACCGCGACCGCCCCGATCGCCGCGGCCAGGAACAGGCCCAGCTGGGCGGTGACCCGAGTCCAGAAGACCGGATCGAAGCCGACGCTTTGGAACCACAGCGCGTCGGTCCACAGATCGAGGCCGAACGTCAGGAGCAGGATCGCCGCGGCGCCGACGAGGACGATCGGCCACCACCGTCTCGACCGCCCCTCCCGCCGGCGACCCCGGACGGGGCGGAGAGGGCGCGGCGGGCCGTCATCATCGGGGTTCGGCCCGACGGCCTTCGCCCTGCGCGGCGCGTCGGCATCCGGGTCGTCTCCGCGCGCCAAAGCCTCCCGCCGGCGGAGTTCCTCGAGGAATTCGTCAAAGAGATCGCGCATCGGTCTCGATACTAGGGCCGCGCCAGGGCTTCCACCGATCTCCGGAACGCACCCAAGACGGTGTCGGCCAGCGCGTTCGAACGCATCGTGGCGGCGCGTGCGGGCTCGAACCGGAATGCTGCCCGGATCGCCAATGGCGTTCGCCAGGTGCGCTCCGGATCCTCGGGCGGCACCAGCACCCCGACCCGCATCTGCAGCCGTCCGGCGTCCTCGAGGATCAGCCCGGACAGGGCGCCGGACAATGACGGGCCGAGTCGGGCGAGGGGCGGGTCCGGCGGCGGACCGGACGCCGGCGCGACGTCGCGGAAGCTGACGACCCCGTCGTCATCGGTGACCCACATCAACGCCATCCACCAGCCGTCGGGTGCCTCGGACGGGCGAGTCATCCCGGCGCGGAGCACCCGATCCCCGATACGGACCTCGTGCTCGCGCAAGAACGACGGCCCTGGCGGCGGGAGTCGATCGGGCACGGCCGCAAGTCTACGCGGCCCACTGGATCAGCTCGCCGGCTGGTCAGGCCGGCTGTCGATCCTCGTCATCGAGCGGGGCGGTGTCCAGGGCTGCGTCGACGTCGTCGAGCTCGGCGCCGACGCTCTCGAGATCCTGGACGACCACCTCGGCCGCCGCGGTCTCTTCGGGCGCCGCGCCGGGAGCGTGGCCCTCGACGGTCGCGTCGGCCATGAGGGCATCGGCCTCGGCCTGGAGATTGGCGACCTCCGCCTCGAGGGCGAGTCGCAGCATCTCGCGACGGACATCGGCATCGGGCGGCGCGAGCGCGCCGACCTCCGTGGCCGACAGGGCCTCATCGGGATACTCGCCGCTGATCCAGGACAACAGCCGGCTTCGAGGACGGGCGACCGGGGTCTTCGCGCGAACGATGGCGGCGGCATCGATCGCGGTCAGCCCGGGAAGGGCGGGATCGGTCGCCGGGTCGACGGCGAGCGCAGCCCCGCACGACGGGCAGGTGTCCGGCTCGCCGGCATACCGCGCCGAGCACCAGGGGCAGACGGAGGCCTCCGGCTCGGCCGACGGACTCGTCTGGTCGACCATGGCCGGAATGCTACCGCGCGCTGAGGACGCCGGAATACCCCATCGGTCCGGGTCGGGCGGAGTACCGGGCGGCGCGGAGCGCCGGCGGTGGCATCACCCGAAAGGGAGCCCTACTCCCACTCGATCGTCGCCGGTGGCTTCGACGATATGTCATACACGACCCGGTTCACGCCGGGGACCTCGTTGACGATCCGGCTGCTGATCTTCCCGAGCACGTCGTACGGCAGCTTCGCCCAGTCGGCCGTCATGCCGTCTTCGGACGTCACTGCCCGGATCGCCACGACGTTCGCGTAGGTCCGTCCGTCGCCCATCACGCCGACGGACCGGACGGGCGTCAGGATCGCGAACGACTGCCAGAGCGAGCGGTACAGGTTCGCGCCCTTGATCTCGTCGATGACGATCCAATCGGCCTCGCGAAGCGTGTCCAGCCGTTCGGCGGTGACCTCGCCGATGATCCGGATCGCGAGGCCCGGGCCCGGGAATGGCTGGCGAAGGACCATCGCCTCGGGGAGACCAAGTTCCAACCCGACCTTGCGCACCTCGTCCTTGAACAGGTAGCGCAGCGGCTCGATGAGCTGGAAGCGCAGGTCCGCAGGCAGACCGCCGACGTTGTGGTGGGTCTTGATCTTCTGGGCGGCCTTCGTCTCCGCGGTGGCGCTCTCGATCACGTCCGGGTAGAGCGTCCCCAGGGTCAGGAAGTCGATCGAGCCGAGCTTCGCCGCCTCCTCCTCGAACACGCGGATGAACTCATCGCCGATGATCCGCCGCTTCTGCTCGGGGTCCTCGACACCGGCAAGGCGGGCGAGGAACCGCTGCCGTGCGTCGACCATGACCAGCTGCATGCCCAGGTTCTGCTCGAACGTGACGCGCAGCAGCTCCGATTCCTTCTTTCTCATGAGGCCGTGATCGACATAGATGCACGTCAGGCGGTCGCCGACGGCTCGATGCACGAGGGCCGCCGCGACGGCCGAGTCGACCCCGCCCGACAGTGCGCAGATGACCTTCCCATCCGAGCCGGTCTCGCGCGCATGCCGGTCGACCCGCTCACGGATCCCGGCGACCGTCGTGTCGATGAAGTTCGCAGCCGTCCAGGACGGCTCGATGCCGGCGATGCCCTCGACGAAGTTGCGTAGTACGTCCTTGCCCCGCGGCGTGTGCGCGACCTCAGGATGGAATTGGATGCCGTAGAGGTTGCGATCGGGCGCCTCGAGCCCGGCGAACGGGGTCGAGTCCGTCTGGGCGGTCGAGACGAAGCCTTCCGGCAGGCGGGTGATCGAATCGCCGTGGCTCATCCAGACGGGTTGCTCGCGCTCGAGCCCGTGGAAGAGGCCATCGCTCGTGTCGAGCTGCACGCTGGCCGGGCCGTATTCGCGCTTGCCTGCGGCAAGGACGTCGCCGCCCAGTTCACTCGCCATCAATTGCGCGCCGTAGCAGATGCCGAGGACGGGGATCCGGCCGCTCCAGATGGCCGGATCGGGCTTGGGGGCATCGTCGTCGTAGACCGAGTTCGGGCCGCCGGAGAGGATGATCGCCCGAGTCCCGCGCTTTTCGAGCTCGGTGAACGGCGTGTCGTGCGGCAGCAGCTCCGAGTAGACGTCCAACTCGCGGACGCGCCGCGCGATCAACTGCGCGAACTGGCTCCCGAAATCCAGGACGGCGACGGGTCGGACGTTCGCGGCGGTCGTGTCGGCCGTCGCGCGATCGGGGGCTGGAGCATGGAGCGCCGTCTCGAGGTAGGCCTCCACCTCGGCATCGTCCGGGGCGAGGACGCGGTGCCCGGCATTCGCCGGCTCACCGTGGACGGTCTTGCCGCGCTCGCGCTTGCCGTGATCCGTCGAGCCTGGCGCGGGCGTCGGCCGCGTCTCCGTTGACCCCTCGGTGTCCGCCAATGCCACCCTCCGCTGCACCGACCGCCGACGTCAGTGTACCGGCCGACGGCCGGCTTCCGGGCAGACGAACGCGGGACCGGCGGATGCCAGCCCCGCGTCGCTCGAGGAGGGGGCGCTCAGCCCCCGACCTCACCCATGACGTCCTTGATCGCCTCGACGATGACGTCCGGCTTTTCGAATGGCATGTCATGCGTCGCGCCAGCGACGATCTCCTGGCGACCGGCGGTCGATAGGCCGACCAGGCCGGTCTGTAGCTCCATCCAGATCTCGTCGAGATCCTTCGCGACCTGCGCGGGCAGACCTTCGGACATGCCGGCACGATCACCGGCTGTCAGGACGACCAGCGGCTGGTCGCCGAACCCCCGCGCCGCAGTCGCTTCCGAAGCGCTCCTGATGAGGTCCAGGCCCTCGGGATTCCGGCTCGGGTCCTTCTCCCATTCGGGCTCGGCCCGCGCCTGCTCAAGCGCTTCCGGCTCGTTCGCCGCCTTGGGCGGCAGGGCTGCGAACGATCGCTCGCTGAACGCCGGTGGGCGGACATCGACCATGACCACGCCCGAGACGTCGTCGGGGTACCGATCGCCGTACACCATCACGTTCCAGCCACCCGACGAGTGGCCGACGAAGATGAACGGCGGCTGCAGGGCAGCCGCGGCGATCAGGGCATGGAGATCGTCCACCTGGTCGCCGGTCGTCCGGGGCTTCGTCGCCGGCTCCGAGAGGCCCAGGCCGGCTCGGTCGTAGCTGCAGCCGCGATCCGTTTCCATGAGCGCCGTCATGACGTCGCTCCACGTTCCGCGGTCACCACCAAGGCCCGATTCGAAGATCACCGTGGGCCGGCCGGTGTCGGTCGGTCCGACACAGGCAAGGCTGAGCGTCCTGCCACCGACGTCGATGTCGTGGACCCAATCCCGCGCTTCGGCGCTCGGCGCCGCGCTGGTGGATGGGGCGGGGGCGTTCGATGCGATCGAGCCGCCGCTGCACGCGGTCGCGACACCGATGATGACGACGGCGCCGACGAGGCGCCGGATCCGCTGATCCATGAGTTCGCCCT
>DATHTG010000033.1:0-1741 GCA_035463515.1 Candidatus Limnocylindrales bacterium | reverse complement strand
GGCGCGTGGACCGACGTCGGCGCGCGCGTCGTCGAGTGGGGGCAGTTCCTCGAGCGCTACCTGCCGACGTCGAGATCCGGTCGCTCGCTCGGGCCGACGTTCGGACAGACGTCGGTCATCCAGTCCGTCTGGTCGACGAGTGACCAGCTGCAGTTGAACGTCGATTTCGGGGACGAGGAGTTCCCGCCATTCCTTGCTGGCGGGTACTACGACCAGTTCCAGCTCCGGGGGTGGACGCGAACGCAGGCCGTCGAAGCGCCGCGTGACGCGGGGAGCGACGTGCTCGTCGGGACGGCCGAGGCCGTCGATGCGACCGGCCGGCGATCCCTGACCGCCACGATCAAGCCGGCGTACTCGCGGCGGGAGGTGTTCACGCCCGGCCCGCCGACGAGTATCAGCTCACCGGCCAAGCTGCGGCTCACTGGTGACGGTGGCTACGTGGCCAGCATCGAGCGCGAAACGACCGACAGCCAGTACACGGTGACGGCGCTGGTCCGTGCCGAGGAGGCGGAGGGCGGCTGGACGGAGGAGCGGCTGCGGGCCGCGGGGACGGACTACCCGGAGGCCGTCAGCGCGCTGTACGGGAAGGGGACTCTTCCGGAAGGCGCGATGGGCCCGAAGGCCGCCGCACTCCTCGACGACATCGTGACGACGAGTGGCGCCGCGAACCCGTACGACCTCGCGTCCGCCATCGAAGCGCGACTCAGGGATCCGCGGGAGTTCCACTACGACACCGATGTGTCCGATACGGGCTGCGTGGATCAGTCGATCGTGGAGTGCTTCGTGATCACGAGAGAGGGGTTCTGCCAGTACTACGCGTCCACGATGACCGTCTTCCTGCGGGATCAGGGCATCCCGGCACGGTTCGTCGAGGGATTCCTGCCTGGGGCACCTGACCCGATCGGGACCGGTCGGACGGTCCGGAATGCGGATGCCCACGCCTGGGTGCAGGCGTACTTCCCGGGCTACGGCTGGATCGACTTCGACCCGACCGGCGGGCCGGAGCGACCTCAACTCGCGCCGATCCCGTCGGGCGTGCCGGTGGCCAGCGGGACCCCGAAGCCATCGAGCAGTGGGTCGCGCAACCCGGCTATCCCGAGCGCCGGGGACGGGTTCGAGGAGGGGCCCGGCGGACCGACGCCGCGATCGACCCGCACGGACGCCCCGATCGGCCTGCTCATCGGGATCGCGATCCTGCTCGCCGTGGCGGTCGGCTCGCTGGCCGCGGTCGCCTGGCGACGCGGTCCTCGCGGACCGATCTCCCCGGACGACGCCTACGGGTCTGTCGCGCGCCTGGCGAGCCGGCTCGGATTCGGCCCAAGGCCGACGCAGACCGTCTACGAGTACGCGGGTGTGCTCGGCGACGAGCTCCCGATGGTTCGACCGGAGCTGGAGACCGTCGCCCGGGCCAAGGTCGAGGTCGCGTACGGCGGACGCCTGCTGACCGACGATCGCTTGTCCGCGCTGCGGCACGCGCATCGCCGACTGCGCGTCCAGTTGCTCCGGCTCGTGGCGCGCCGAAGCCGACGCAAGGGCTTCCGGCGCCGCTAGGGCGTCCGACCGGGCGTCGACTACAGCGCGCCGCTGCGGGTTCGCGCGTCCTGCTGCTCCTGCGCAGCCTCGTCGAGGAGTGCCGCCAGGTGTCCCGTGAGGTTGTGCGCGTGGAGGACCGCCCGGCCGGCCCGGAAGTCGACGATCGTGATCGCGGCAAGGTCCATCGTCCACATCCAGAAGCGCTCCA
>DATHTG010000032.1:0-8007 GCA_035463515.1 Candidatus Limnocylindrales bacterium | reverse complement strand
GTCGCCATCGCGTTCCCGTTCGGATAGCGGTCGTCCGGGTCGGGCGCGAGTGCCTGACGCACGACTGCGTCCAGCTCGCCCGGGATCTCGGCTCGGATCGCCCGCGGCGACGGTGCGGCCGCCCCGATCCTTGCGATGGCGATCGCATCGGTCGAGTCGCCGCCGAAGGCACGCTCCCCGGTGAGGGCCTCGTACAACACCAGACCGAGCCCGTAGATATCGGATGCCGGCGTCGTCGTCGCGCCGCGTGCCTGTTCGGGGCTGAAGTAGTGGACCGAACCGAGCGTCGTGCCGGGCGTCGCCGCCTCGGCGTCGGCGGCGAGGCGAGCGATGCCGAAGTCGGTGACCATCGCGCGTCCGTCGGCGGCCAGGAGGATGTTCCCCGGCTTCACGTCGCGGTGGACGATCCCTCGGACGTGCGCGACACCGACCGCGCGAGCGACGTCGAGGGCGATCCGGGCGGCCGTGACCGGTGGGAGACGGCCGCTCCGCTTCAGCCGTGCCGCCAAGTCCTCGCCGTCGACGAGGTCCATGACGAGGAATGGCTGACCATCGTCCGTGCCGGTATCGAGGCACGCGACGATGTTCGGGTGGCGAAGCACGGTGGCCGCCAGCGCCTCACGCCGGAACCGGTCGGCGAGGTCAGCGTCACGCGCTACCTCCGGACGGAGCAACTTCACGGCGACCGGACGTTCGAGTCGAAGGTCCATCGCCTCATGGATCGTCGCCATCCCGCCCCGACCGATGACCCGGCCGAGCTGGTAGCGGTCGCCGATGATCCGCGCCTTGCGGGGATTCGCCACGGCGGGACTCTAGCCGAGACCGCCTGAGTCGGCTGCCGAGCACCCCGCCGGCCCGTATGCTCGCCGCTCCATGGGGATCACTCGGTGACGGCCGTCATCGCCGGCCTGCTCGCTGCCGCCTGCTTCACGACGACGCTGCTGTCGTCGGCTCGGGCGGCGCGCATGATCGGCGCGCTGCCGACGCTTGCCGGCGTGATGCTCGTCGGTCTGCTCGCGTCGCTGCCGATCGCGGCCGTGACGATCGGCTCGACACGACCGACGCCGGAATCGCTGCCGTACCTCGCGATCGCGGGCGTCGGCAACGTGCTCGGACTGGGGTCGCAGTACATCGCGGTCCGCACCGGCAAGGTCGGGGTCGTCGGCGCACTCGCGGCTGCCGAAGGTGCGATCGCGGCGGTTCTGGCGGTCATCGCCGGGGAGACGCTCGCGCAGGTCGAAGCGGTCGGCGTCGCAGTCGTGGGACTCGGCGTCATCCTGGCGTCGCTCGGGCGCGACCCGGACAGCGAGGATCCACGAGCTGCGCTGCGTGCCGTCCTGTTCGGTGGCCTCGCCGGGCTCGCCTTCGGGGCGAGCCTGTACTCGACGGGCCGGATCGGCGCGGACCTCGCAGTGGGTTGGGCGATCCTGCCGCCACGGATTGTGGGGCTGTTCCTCATCGTGATCCCGTTGGCGGTCAGCGGCCGGTTGCGCATCCCGCGTGCCGCACTGCCGTTCGTCGCGCTGGCTGGCGTCGGTGAGGTGGGCGGCTTCCTCGCGGTCGCGTGGGGTGCCCGCGAGAGCATCGCGGTCACCTCCGCCCTCGCGGCACAGTTCGCCACGGTCGCCGCGCTCGTCGCGTGGCTGGTCCTCGGGGAGCGGCTCGGCCGCGTGCAATGGGTCGGCATCGGGGCCGTCGCCAGCGGGGTCGTACTCCTCGCTCTCGGCGCGGCCTGACGACGCCCGACCTAGACTCCGCTCCGTGGACGACGCTCGCGACACCGTGCTCCGCGCCCTGCGGCGGACGCGCCAGATCCGGCGCTTCACCGAGGAGCCGGTATCGGAGGCGGACATCCAGGCGATCCTCGAGGTCTGCCGCTGGACCGGCAGCTCGATGAACACACAGCCGTGGCATTTCATCGTCATCCGCGACGGCGACGTCCGGAAGCGGATCGCCGTGGTGTCCAAGTACGCGCGGCACGTGGCCGCTGCGCCCGTCGCCATCGCGATCGAGATGCCAGGCGACGACGCGGAGT
The DNA here is from genome assembly GCA_035463515.1 of Candidatus Limnocylindrales bacterium. Taxonomy (GTDB): domain Bacteria; phylum Chloroflexota; class Limnocylindria; order Limnocylindrales; family CSP1-4; genus SPCO01. Next base: position 5,972 of record DATHTG010000032.1, on the reverse strand, counting down.
CCGAGGCCTACGACGAGGGACGGGTCGCGGAGCGGATCCTCATCGCAGCCGGAGCCATGGACCTCGGCGCCGGCATCGGCTGGGCCGAGCAGCCGCAATGGGCCGCGGTGGGCGAGCTCCTCGGCGTCACGCCGCCTGCATTCGTGCGCACGATCGTCTCGATCGGGCACCCGACCGATGACGCGCGTCGCCGCCGGACGGGGCCCCGCACCGGCCGTCGGCCGCTGGAGGAGTTCGTGCGAGAGCGCTGAGGCAGCCCCCACGGGATGAGGCGACCCTCGGTGTACGCTTGAGCCCTCGCCACCGATCGCGAGGGGGGACGAGTTGCCGCCGCCGCCACCGAGTCCGACGACCCGATGACCGCCACCATCCCGGGACCGCCACCGTCGGTCGACGACGTCGATGCATCGACCTACCTGAAGCCGTATGTCCCGCGGCTGGTCATCGACTGGCTGCGGGAGACCCCTGATGCCCTCCATCGCGAGGTCGAGGCGACGCTCGTCTTCGTCGACATCTCGGGGTTCACCGCCCTCACCGAACGGCTCGCGAAGAAGGGCAAGGTCGGCGCCGAGATCATGCGCGACACGCTCGACGGCGTGTTCACGGCGCTCCTCGACGAGGCGTACGACTGGGGTGCCGGCCTCCTGAAATGGGGCGGCGACGCGCTCCTCCTCATGTTCGACGGAACGCACCACGCCGAGCGCGCGGCGCGCGCCGCCTGGGAGATGCAGCGCACGATCGACCGGGTGGGCCGCATCCATCAGGGCGGCGGGACGGTCGTGCTGCGGATGTCGGTCGGGATCGGGACCGGGACGTTCCACTTCTTCATGGCAGGCAGCGTCCATCGCGAGCTCCTCATCGCGGGACCCGCGATGAGCGAGACGCTGGTGATGGAAGGCATCGCCGACGCCGGCGAGATCGGCCTCACGCCAAAGCTGGCCGCGATGCTGGATCCGGCCATCGTCGGGGGCCCCAAGCTCACGACGATCCTCCTCGACGGCCCACCGGACGTCGAACGGGGCCGCGCGCCGGATGTCGGCGACGTCCGGAACCTCGATATCCCGGGCTGCATCCCGGTCGCCGCTCGTGCGCACGTCCTCCTTCGAAAGAGCGAGGCGGAACACCGGACGATCACCGCCGCGTTCATCGACCTTATGGACACCGACCGCCTGCTCGCCGACATCGGGCCCGACAAGCTGGCGGTCGCACTGGACGAACGGATCCGGTCGATCGAGGAGGCGGCGCTCCGCTACGAGGTACCGTTCTACGAGACCGACGTCGGCAAGTCGAGCGTCAAGGCGCTCCTGACCGCGGGCGCGCCCTCGAGCACCGGCCACGACGAGGAGCGGATGCTGCGGACGCTCCGCGAGGTCATGGACCAGCCGGGCCTCGTGCCGATGCGGGTCGGGGTCAACACCGGCAAGGTGTTCACGGGCGACTTCGGGCCGCCGTACCGGCGCGCGTATCGCGTCTTCGGCGATGCGATCAACACCGCCGCTCGCGTGATGGCCAAGGCCGACGCGGGCCAGATCCTCTCGACCGAGATCGTGCTCGACCGGTCCCGGACGATCTTCGAAGCGACCCCTATCGAGCCGTTCGCGGCAAAGGGCAAGACAGCTCTCGTCCGTGCGTCCGTCGTCGGTCCGGTGCTCGGCATGAAGGAGGCCCGCCAGGGTGGTCAGCCACTCATAGGCCGCGAACGGGAGCTTGCCGCGATACTCGACGTGATGCACGCCGCCCGCGACGGGCGCGCCGGCATCATCGAGATCCGAAGCGAGCCGGGGATGGGCAAGAGCCGACTCATCGAGGAGGTCGTCGCCCGCTCACCTGACTTCGGCGTCATCCGCTCACGGTGCGAGGAGTACGAGGCCGCCACGCCGTACTTCGCGTTCCGTTCGATCATGCGGACAGTCCTCGAAGTCGCGGAGGACGCGGACACCCCGGTCGTCGTCGAGCGGCTACGAGATGCCGTTGGGAGCGTCGACGACGCACTACTCCCGTGGGTCCCGCTGCTCGGCATCCTCCTCGGCGTGGATCTCCCGGACACGCCGGAAACGGCCGCCCTGGAGGACCATTTCATACGCGATCGCTTGGCTGAGGTTGCCGTGGCGTTCTTCGGAGCGATCCTATCCGGCGTGCCGTCGCTCTTCCTCGTCGAGGACATCCAGCACCTCGATGAGGCGTCCCATGACCTGCTGATACGGCTCGGCCGCGCCGTCGCCGACCGGCGCCTGGTGTTGATCGTCACCGGGCAGGGCACGGGGACGCCGTTCGCGGCATCCGAACCCGACCTGTCCGGGGTCCTAGAGCTCGAGCTCGGTCCATTGCCCTTCGAGGAGCTGGTTGCGATCGTGGACGCGGCGACGGAGTCCACCCCGCTGTCGAGACGGGAGGTCGAAGAGATCGCTCGTCGATCCGGGGGCAACTCGCTGTTCCTCTTCGAGCTCATCGACGCTGTGCGCGAAACGGGGAGCATCGAATCCCTCCCGGATTCGGTCGAGTCGATGATCGCCGCCGAGATCGATCGGCTGTCACCCACCGATCGCACGATCGTTCGATACGCGGCCGTCCTGGGCGCGACGTTCGACCCAGTCCTCCTTGGCGAGGCGATCTCGGATGACCTCGACCTTGACGAGGACATCTGGGAGCGCCTTAGCGGGCTGATAGCCACGGATACAGGCGGTCTTCATCGGTTCCGGAACACGCTCATCCGCGATGCGGCATACGAGGGGCTTCCCTACCGCCGTCGCCGCGCACTACACGGACGGGTTGGCGACGCGATCGCCGCCAACGCGGGCGAATCCCTTGATGAGGAGGTGAGTACTCTCGCCCGCCACTACCTTGAAGCTCAGCGATGGGACAAGGCCTGGGAGTTCTGCCGCCGAGCTGCCGATCGCGCGAGATCGGTCTACGCAAATGTCGAAGCTCTCGGGACGCTTCGGTCAGCCGTCGTGGCGGGTCGACGTCTGAGAAGCGTGTCTCGGACGGAGCTCGCCGGCGTATATGAGCTCCTCGGCGATACGCACGCCGAGCTCGGTGAACTGGGGAAGGCCGACCTCGCCTACCGGGCGGCTCGCCGCCTCGTCGCACCAGACGTCGTGGGCGATGCTCGCCTCGCTGTGAAGCAGGTGAAGCAAGCAGCGGCGATGGGCCGGTACCGCGGCGCCCTCGCCAGGACGACCCGATCGCTTGCTGCCCTCGAGGGCCATCGAAGCAGCAGGGCGAAAGGACAGCGAGCCCGGCTGCTGATCTGGCGCGGCTGGGTCGTGTCGTCGCAGGATCGACCTAAGGAGGCGATCCAGTGGTACCTGCGGGGCGCCGCGGAGGCCCGTCGAGCTCGCGATCACGAAGCGCTCGCCCAGGCGTACCTCGGATTGGACTCGGCCTACTTCGAAACCGGGGAGCTTTCGAAAGCGATCTACGGTCCCAGGGCGCTGGCGATCTATGAGCAGCTCGGTGATCTCGGCCACCAAGCACTGATGCTGAACAACATGGGTGTGCTCGCGAAGGAAGTGTCCGATTGGGACGAGGCGCGGCGCCTGTATGACCGCGCTCGCGAATTGTTCGAACGCATCGGTGACCGCGCCTACGGGACGCTGGTGAAGTTCAACGTGGCGGAGATCGTCGGTGATCAAGGTGACTACGAGGAGGCCGAGCGTCTTCTCCGCGAAGTGGTGCGGGAGTGGCGCGCGTCCGGGGCCGACACGGATGTCGCGGAAGCGCGCCGAGAGCTCGCGCGGGCGCTCGCCCACCAAGGTGCGATCGAAGCGGCGCTCGAACTGCTCGACGAAGCGAGAGCCACCCAGATCAGCCATGGCCAGGCGGGCGAGGTCCGAACGACAGAGTTGCGGCGCGCCGAAGTCCTACTCATGGGTGCCCGTGGGCAGGAGGCGCTCGCCATCGTCGATCACCTAGAAAGCGTCCCTGACCATGCCGATGGAGGTACGCCGACCGGCGCGGCGATAGCGCGCGTGCGAGGCTGGGCCCTATTGCAGCAGGGGGATCCGAAGGGGGCAGAGTCTGCCTTCCGGTCGGCAGTGAGCCTCGCCGCCGCTCGCCGCGATCACTTCCAGCAGATCCTGGCCCTGGATGGGCTGCTCACCGTGCTGCCACGACACGACGATGCTCGCGGGGACTTTTTAACGCAGCAGTCCGAACTCGTGAAAGCGCTTGGCGTCCGAAGGACCCCGCCGATACCGACGGGGTCCTAGCGCGCGCCGAAACTGTGGTCTCCCGGACTACCTCATTCCCATCTTGCCGTCCCAGGGGTACGGCTTCTCGATGACGAGCGCGAGGTCGCTGGAGTCGAAGCCGAGCTTCTTGAACTCGGTCTTGCTCAACCCGAGCTTGGCCTGAAGCTGCCCGGCGTTCTTGGTCTTGAGCGAGATGCATGGGCTGTCGAGCGAGACGCCGACAGTCCCGCAGTTCGCGACCCAGCCCCAGTAGACGCCATTGCTGTCGCGCGGCAGAGTCACGATCGGTCCGTCGACCGCCGCCCGGCCAGTCCACCCGGTAGCGCCGTCGTCGAGGCGCGTCGCACCCAAGCACAGGTTGTAGGTGTCGACGGCGCGTGACGTCAGACCGAGGACCTGGAGCGTCTCCTTGGGCATGATCACGGCGAGCTTGAAACTAGGTCGGACCGTCGTCACGCCGCCGCCTTGGACGCGGACTTCAGTGAGCTCGCCGAACGAGGCACCGGAACCCGTGCACCCGGCGCTGGTGGCGGCACCGATGAACGATGTCGTCAGCGTTACGTCGTTGAAGGTTGCCCGTCCAGTGAGCGAGCTGTATGTGATCTGCAGATTTGCCCCCGCGGAACGGCCCGTGCTGGTGCACGAGGCGCCGGTGCACTTCGCCAAATCCGCGACGACCTCGAACGACGCACTCGTCGCTGACAAGGAACCGGCGGCCGCCGAGAGCGTGTACTTGCCGAACTTCGCGATCGACAGCCCGCTGAACGCTGCTTCGCCGTACGGCGACAGTCCTAGCTTGGTGACATCGTCGAAGGTCGAGACTGTCTTCGGTGTGCCTACGAGGTCATCGGATGGGTCTGTCGTATCGGGCGATGAGGAGATCGTCACAGATACGCCGCCGACCCGGTTCCCGAACGAGTCCAGGGCGATGACCTTCACCGGAACGTACGTCAACTCGAGTGAGCTTGCGATCGGCATTCGGGACTGGGCATCGACGGGCTGACCGTTGAAGCTGTTCGGGGTATGTGCGAACGCGATCGACGCTGCGCTCGATGGGGCCACGTCGAATGTGACGGTACCGGTCACCGTGACGCCATCGATGGTGTCGCTGGCTGTCAGCTGTGCGGCCCGTTGCGACTTCACCGCCGTCACCATGGCCGACGCCACCCCGTTCTCCCAAACGGTCAGTTCAGGGATGGTGGGATCGTCGCCGTTCGGTGCGTCCGCGAGCCCGGCGAGCGACGCGCCTCCGGGGTAACTCGGGACCGTCCGGCCTCGCGCATCCTGCGCCGTCACAGTCACCCGAAAATCGTCACCTGCCGTCACCGGCCCAGCGATCGCGACCGCGAACTTCGTCGCCGCGCTTCCTGGCGCCCCGAGGACCGACGACGGATGCGCGGCGGCGATCGTCAGTAGCGACGCGACAATGGCAGCGATCGCGAGCAGCACCCAGGCGCGGTGGAACGTCTGACCGCGCCCATCGAAGGCCGACGTCAACAAGGAACCCCTCTTCACCACGAGTCCTCCCACGCGCGCAGCCCCGGTCGATGGACGGTGCCGGAACGGAACCAGCGGAGTCAAGCGGAATCCACCAGACATCGCTGGACCGCACGAATCTCGGTGCCATCAAGCACCGAGGGCATACCGGACGGGCCAGTACGAAGAGCCTACGCCCTATCTGAGAATCGGGCGTGTCATCTACGCGACGCATCGCGCGTCGCGGACGAAGAGGGTGGAGCGGGAGACGGGGTTCGAACCCGCGACATGCAGCTTGGAAGG
>DATHTG010000031.1:0-5382 GCA_035463515.1 Candidatus Limnocylindrales bacterium | reverse complement strand
AACGAGGTGGCCATCACGTTCCGCTCGCGGACGGCGACGACGCGGCCATCAGCCAATCGAGCGAGGACGTCGACTTCGGGGCCCGTCTCCTCGATGATCGGGGCGCGGATGAAGACCGCGTGAACGGGTGTCGAACCGAGGACGTCGACCGGGAGGTCGGCCTCGAACGAGTCAAGCTGTCGACCGAAGGCGTTGCGCTCGACGCGAACATCGAGCAACGGCAGGATCGGTTCTTCGCCACCGGAGATCTCGCGAGCGAGCACGATCATCCCGGCACACGTGCCGTAGATCGGGGCGCCGGACCGGGCGAGATCGAGGATCGGCCCGCGCAGCCCCCAGCGCTCGATGAGCTGCCGCATCGTCGTGCTCTCGCCGCCGGGCAGGATCAGGCCGCTGACGCCCTCGAGGTCTGCAGGCTCGCGCACACGAACGCCCTCGACGCCGATGGCGGCGAGGGTGTCGAGATGCTCGCGGAAGGCGCCTTGGAGCGCCAGGACACCGATCTTCATGACGGCCTCTCAGAGCGCCCAGGCGACGCCCCTGCCAGACATGGGCGCGAGGATTCGCCGATCTTCACTGAGGCAGCGTACCGCGGGGAAACGGAGTGTCTACCAGCCGCGGACGGCGAGGCGCTCCTGCTCCGGGATCTCCTCGAGGGCGATGCCGCGCATCGGGGCGCCCAGACCCTTCGACACCTCGGCGATCTTCTTCGCGTCGTCGAAGAACGTGGTCGCCTGGACGATCGCGTTGGCCATCCGGGCCGGATCCTCGCTCTTGAAGATGCCCGAGCCGACGAACACGCCCTCGGCCCCGAGCTGCATCACGAGCGCGGCGTCGGCCGGCGTCGAGATGCCACCGGCGACGAAATTAACGACGGGCAGCTTGCCGTTCTCCGCGACGTCCTTGACCAGCTCGAACGGTGCTTGCAGGTCCTTGGCGGCGACGAACAGCTCGTCTTCGCGCGCGTTCTGGAGCCTGCGGATCTCGCTGTTCACGTCGCGCAGCTGACGGACCGCCTCGACGATGTTGCCGGTGCCGGCCTCGCCCTTGGTCCGCATCATCGCCGCGCCCTCGTTGATCCGCCGAAGCGCCTCGCCGAGGTTCCGGCAGCCGCACACGAACGGGACCTTGAACGCGTGCTTGTCGATGTGGTTGCTCTCGTCGGCGGGCGTCAGGACCTCGGACTCGTCGATGTAGTCGACACCGAGTGCCTCGAGGACCTGCGCTTCGACGAAGTGGCCGATGCGGGCCTTGGCCATCACCGGGATCGTCACCGCATCCATGATGCCGACGATCATCTCGGGGTCGGACATGCGGGCGACGCCGCCGGCCTTGCGGATGTCGGCAGGCACGCGCTCGAGCGCCATCACGGCGACCGCACCGGCGTCTTCGGCGATCTTGGCCTGCTCAGATGTGACGACGTCCATGATGACGCCGCCCTTGAGCATCTGAGCGAGACCCTTCTTGGTCGCCCAGGTGGAGGTTTCGACGGTCATCTGAGTTGTGGGTTCCTCATCGTTCGGGTAGCGCTGCGGGCCCGTCGGGGCTCTCGCGCGCGGTCGAGATTATCGCACGAGGTCCGAACGACCCGAAACACGTCGGGGTGTTGGCGCGCGCTGCGCGCCGTGGACTCGAATGGACCCCTCATGGGCGCGCTCAGCTCTAGATGTCAGCCCCAGACTCACATTCCCGATGAACCGCGCGTGCTTGCTTTGCAAACTCGCGTTTCGCGTCAGAAGTCGGCACCCGCCACGCACGTTCGTGCCGGAAATGTGCCTCCGGCTCACACGACTCGCCGGGGGCTACTCCTCGCCGAACGTGAACCGCGTCATGTCATCGGGGAACGTCGTCCACGCGAACGCCTTCTTCGGGTGGAGCTCCCACAGGCCACCGTGCTTCCAGTTCTGCGCCGACGCCTCGTATCCAGGCTTGTACTTGGCGTAGCCCGACAGGATCCGATCCGCGAGCGGCGATTCGGGTGCCGTGAGCTCGACGGCCCGGCCCTCGACGATGATCACCTCCGCGCCGTTGACGCCGGACCCGACACCCTCGACGTGGATCGCCATCTGCGGGTTCTCGTGCAGGTTGCGCTGCCACCGCGTCGGGCCGCCCTCGACGTACCAATGACCGTCCACCCAGGCGCCCCAGATCGGGATCAGGTGTGGCGCACCTTCCGCGCTCGCTGTCGCCAACCAGTAGATGTCCGCACGCGCCAGCCGCTCGACAGCCCACGACCATGCCAGCACGCCGTCGACCGACGTCGGGACGCCATAGCCGGGGATATGCGGGCGGTCGACGCGCGGGTCCGTCACCCGCGACTAGTGCCCGACGGTGCGGACGACGCCGGACATGAGCTTCGTCGCGCGGCGAGCGGCTTTCGGCGAAAGGCGTGAGACCGCTTCGACGAGCTCGAGGACGTCGCCGTCATCGAGGCCGTCCAGCAGGTCGAACAGCCGGAGGACCGTGTCGTCGGGGACGCGGTCGAGCAGCTGCAATGCTCGTTCGAGCTCGCGCGGTTCGAGCTGCGGGACGAGACCGACTGCCCGGTCGAACAGCCGCACGAACACGACGAACGACGAGAGCCACTCCTTGAGCGCCGCCAGCTCGGCGTCACCCGGGTTCTTCGCCGACGCATCGGCGGCTTCTCGGGCCTTCTGCTCGAGGACGGCGACGACAGGGTCGCCCTCGCGGACCTTGCGTTCGGCGATGACGCGGCCGAACCACTGCCAGTGGTCGTTGACCGCGAGGAACGCCGTGCCCGCCGGTCCCCGCCGCCCAACGCGCCGTGGCTCAGAGACGCGCTGGACCAGCCCCCAGTTCTCGGCCTCGCTGAGGGCAAGGCTTGCCGCCCGGTGCGACAAGCCGAGGGCCTCGCGCACCTCGCGTTCGGTGAGCGGCTCCTGACGTGCCATCAGGTAGGCCTGCACTCGGGCGATCGCGGGGGTCACGCCCCAGGCAGCGCCCATCTCGCCCCATGCGTCCGCGAGCTCGAGGCGGATCGATTCGGCGGTGGTGCGCCTGCTGCCGCCGTTCGATTCCTGCGATTTGACAGTAGCGAGTTTCTCGGTCATAACTTGCTATGCAAGAGTAGCACGCTTCGCACGAGGACTCCGGCGTGAAGGTGGCGATCGTAGGCGGTTCCGGACTGGTGGGTCGCGCGTTGACGCGCTCGATGACCGGCGATGGCCACGACGTCCTCGTCCTCTCGCGGGATCCCGCGCGCGCCGCGAAGAACGTCCACCATCCGGCTCGTATCGCTCGCTGGTCGAAGGACGACGTCGAGGGCCTGGCCCGCGCCATCGACGGCGTCGATTCCGTGGTCTCGGTCGCCGGTGCCCGAGTGGCCCCGTGGCGATGGACCCGTCGCCGGAAGCAGACGATCACCTCGAGCCGCGTCGACACGATCAAGGCGATCGTCGACGCGATGAACCGACTCTCGGCGGACCGGCGACCGTCCAGTCTCGTCGTCGTCTCGGGGATCGACGCGTATCCGGAGACGCCGCCGGGCGACGACCCTGCGCCCTTCACCGAATCGAGCCCGATGGGAGACGAGTTCCTCTCGCGGGTGTCGAAGGGCCTTGAGGAGGAGGCGTGTCGAGCCGAGGCGCTCGGGGTCCGAGTCGCTCGACTGCGGCAGGGCCATGTCCTCGCGCGCGACGCCGACCTGGTCTGGTTCCTCGCCCTGCCCGTTCGGCTCTTCTTCGGCGGGCCGCTCGGCAGCGGTCAGCAGTGGATGAGCTGGATCCACATCGATGATTCCATCGCGCTCTTCCGTCGCGCCATCGACGGCGTCGACGGCGTCCTCAATGCCACCAGCCCCGGGGCATGCCGCCAGATCGATGTCGTCCGAGCGCTCGCCCGTCGACTCCGTCGTCCCGTGTGGTTTCCAGCGCCCGCGTGGCTCGTCAGGCTCGTGCTCGGCGAACAGGCTGTCCTGTTGCTCGGCTCGCGTCGAGTCGCGCCCGCGCGCGCCCTGGACGAGCTCGGCTACGGATTCCGGTATCGGACGATCGACGCCGCGCTAGCGGACGTCGTCGGCTAGCCACCGCCGTCCATCGCCCCGCCGACGGCGAGCGCCAGCTCGACGGCGCGGAAGAGCGGGTGGTCCGGGTCTACCTCCGTCTCGCATGAGGCGATCCGCTCCAGCCCGCTCGGGGCGCCGAATACGTAGATCGTCTCCTGGCCATCGAAGTTGACAGGGCACTCACCAGTGAACGGCACCGAGCGGATGGCCGCGAAGTCTGCCGTCTTGATCGCACCATCGAGCGCCGCCAGGGCCTCGGGCGTGACCTGACCGACGACCACATCCTCCGGCGCCGTCTGATGGAGCCGTCCGTCGCGCTCCACGACGAGCGTCGAGCCACACGGTCCGTTCACGCACTCGCCGCCTCGGGTCGTGACGGTGACGAGCGGGAGTGTCGATGCCGGCAGGAGCGACGCGACGGCAGCCGGGGAGCAGCCGATCGCCACGATGGCGAGCAAGAGGATCGGGAGCACCTTCGGCATGCCCGCCGGACGGCGCCGATGCCGGCCAGGTTCCGCGACCTATCATCCGGCCATGCCCGTCCTGCGCAGTCGGCTGGACCCTGCCGCGGCCGAGACGCGTGCGAACCACGACGCGATGGCGGCGCTCGTCGATGAACTGCGGCGGCGCCAGTCGGACCTCGCCGATCGAGGGGCTGGCGGCGACGACCGTTCGATCGAGCGCCACCGCGAGCGCGGCAAGCTCGCCGTTCGCGAGAGGATCGACCGCCTCTTGGATCCTGGCTCGGCATTCCTCGAGCTGAGTCCACTCGCCGCGAACGGGTTGTACGACGACGACGCGCCAGGCGCGGGGATCGTCACCGGAATCGGCCGGGTGGAGGGCACGACCTGCGTGATCGTCGCCAACGACGCGACGGTCAAGGGCGGAACCTACTACCCGATGACCGTGAAGAAACACCTGCGTGCCCAGGAGATCGCCATGGAGAACCGCCTGCCGTGCATCTACCTCGTCGACAGCGGCGGAGCGTTCCTGCCCCTGCAGGCCGATGTCTTCCCGGATCGCGACCATTTCGGCCGGATCTTCTACAACCAGGCGCGCATGTCGGCTGCCGCCATACCGCAGGTGGCGCTCGTGATGGGCTCGTGTACGGCGGGTGGCGCCTACGTCCCGGCGATGAGCGACGAGACCGTGATCGTCAAGGGCACCGGGACGATCTTCCTCGGCGGCCCGCCGCTCGTGAAGGCAGCCACTGGCGAGGACGTGTCGGCCGAGGACCTTGGTGGCGCAGAGGTCCATACCCGGCGATCCGGCGTCGCCGACCACGAGGCGCTCGATGACGAGCACGCGCTCGCTCTCGGACGGTCGATCGTGGCGAACCTCAACAGGAAGTCGCCGCC